>VFKU01000787.1 GCA_009885415.1 Rhodothermota bacterium | reverse complement strand
TGAGCGTGGTCACTTCGTAGACGTCGGACGCGCCCCAGACGTTCTCGCAGCCGCGCAGAATGGGATCGCCTTCGCGGCCGGGCGCCGCGATGCCGCGCGTGCTTTGCTTCTCGTGCTGGCCGTAGTGGTTGATCCAGGTCTCGCCGAGCACTTCGCGGCCGTAGCCGCCCTGAGGGTCTTTGCTCGTCCAACTCCATTTCGCATAGGGACTCGCGGCGTCCTTGTACATAAAGGGATGCGTCGAGGTGCGCAGCGCGACGATCGGTTTACCGGAGTTGGTGTAGTCCATGATGTGCTTCATCTGGTCGTCGGGCAATTGACGGAAGCGCAGGAAGAGCACCATGAGGTCGGCGGTGTCGAGCACCTGCAAGCCGGGGATATTGTCCTGCGCGGCGGGATCGATCGCGCCGGTCGTCTTGTTGATCGCGAAGAGGACCGTAACCGTGAAGCCGTGGCGCTCGGCGAGGATTTTCCCGAGCTGCGGCATCGACTCCTCGGAGCGGTACTCGTCGTCCCCGGAGACGATGACGATGTGTTTGCCCTTGCCGGGGCCTTTGCCGCCTTCGTAAGTGACCCAGGGCGGAGCATCCTCGGCGATGGCGGGCAGATTGAGAAGTACAGCAACGAGCAGAACGAGCGGAAGGACGCGGGTCATGGCGGTAATCCTTTTGTGCGGCTTTCGATTGTGGTTTTCATCGTAGCACAGGAAAGGGCGGCTTTGATGTGGGGCGAAAAGTCGGTATTCTCTTCGGATACCTCACGAAAGGATTGCGCCCATGAAGCTTGGAATGAATCTACTCCTCTGGACAGCCTCGGCGACGGAGCAGCACATCCCGCTGCTCGAGAAAATCAAGGGCTGGGGCTTCGACGGGGTCGAGTTTCCTATGTTCGACGCGAAGGGATCGC
The DNA here is from genome assembly GCA_009885415.1 of Rhodothermota bacterium. Classification (GTDB taxonomy): domain Bacteria; phylum Hydrogenedentota; class Hydrogenedentia; order Hydrogenedentales; genus VFKU01. The sequence goes on along the minus strand of VFKU01000787.1, from coordinate 24,533 downwards.
CGTGGGGGACGCTGCGGCAGAAGATGAAAGACCTCAGCATGGGCTCGACGGTGGTCAGCGTGTTGCCGGCAGAGACCTCGCTGGTGGCGGAGGACGCGGGCACGCGGCAGCGCGCGCTGGATCACCTGCGCGCGTCGATCGATTCCTGCGTGACGCTCGGCGCGGAGACGCTTGCCGGGCCGATTTACCATCCGGTTGGTCAACTTGCCGGGCGCGGGCCGACGGCGGAGGAACGCAAGCGGCTGGTCGAGAGCCTGATCTCGCTCGCGCCGCACGCAGAAGCGGCGAAGGTAAAGATTTCGGTCGAGCCGCTGAACCGCTTCGAGACCTACGTGCTCAATTCGCAGGCGGACGCGAAGGCGGTCTCGGACGCAGTGAACAGCCCGTGGGTGGGCCACATGTACGATACCTTCCATGCGAACATCGAGGAGAAGGGCATCGAGGCGGCGGTGCGCGCGGGCGGCAAGCGGATCAACCACGTGCACATTTCGGCGAACGACCGCGCGACGCCGGGCGAGGACCATGTCGACTATGCGACGACGCTGCGCGCGCTGAAGAGCATCGGCTACGACGGCTGGCTGACGATTGAGGCCTTCGGCGAGTGGCTGCCGGAGCTCGCCGGGGCGACCTGCATCTGGCGCAAGATGGCCCCGAGCGAGGAGCACATCGCCAAAGAAGGCGCGAGGTTCGTGCGGGGAGCGTGGGCAAAGGCGTGAAGAGATCAACACAGAGTCACAGAGAACACGGAGAAGCCCAGACAATCATTTGAACTTCTTCGTGTTCTCTGTGACTCTGTGTTGAGATTTTAGGTAGGGTTGCGGGTTGACGAGATTGCTTCGTCGCAAACCCCGCTCCTCGCAATGACAATGTTTGTTTCTCTATCCGATTCGGGGGGTTTCATGTCGATTCGTTTGATGCGGCGTTCGTTCGTGCTGATCGCGGTGTTCTCCGCATTTTCATTTGCGGCGATCGCCGAAGACCTTACCCGCGACGTCAAAATCCTGCGCGATACGTGGGGCGTGCCGCATATCTTCGGCAAGACGGACGCGGACACGGCCTTTGGCCTGGCCTACGCGCATTGCGAGGACGATTTCACGACGATTCAGGGGGCGCTGATCGCGGGACGCAGTCTGGGCGGGGTGCACGGCGGGCCGGACGCGGCGGCGATCGATTATCTGGTGCATCTGCTCGGCGTGTGGGACTCGGTGAACGCGAAGTACGACACGGACCTGAGCCCCGAGACGCGCGCGATCTGCGAGGCCTATGCCGAGGGCGTGAATCTCTACGCGAAGAAGCACATGAACCAGGTGCTGATGCCCGAGGTCCTGCCGATTACCGGCAAGGACATCGTGGCGGGCTTCGTGTTCAAGGCGCCGTTCTTCTTCGGGCTCGACAACGCGGTGCGCGAACTCTTCGGCGAGGAACGCAAGCGCGAAGTCTCGGAGAAACGCGCCGCGCTCGATTTCGCGGACGGCGAGGCCTTCGCGATGGCGGGCGATTATTTCCGCAAGCAGATGGAGCTCGGCTCGAACACGCTGGGCGTCTCGCGCACGCGCTCGGCCGACGGCGGCACCTACCTCGCCATCAACTCGCACCAGCCCTACACGGGGCCGGTCGCGTGGTACGAGGCGCAACTGCACAGCGAGCAGGGCTGGGACATGTACGGCGGGCTCTTCCCGGGGATGCCGGTCATCGGCCACGGGCACAACGCGCACCTCGGCTGGGCGCACACGGTCAACGCGCCCGACCTCGTCGATATCTACGTCCTCAAGATGAATCCGGACAATCCGAACCAATACTGGTTCGACGGGAAGTGGTTGGACCTCGAAGTAAAGACGGTAACGCTCAAGGCCAAGCTCTCCGACAAGTCGGCGATGACGATGAACGTGCGGCGCGAGGTGCTGCGCTCGGTTCAGGGCCCGGTCGTGCGCGCCAAACACGGCGTTTACGCGATTCGCTATGCCGGCATGGGCGACATTCGCCAAGTCGAGCAGTGGTTTCGCATGAACAAAGCGAACACGCTCGAGGAGTGGATGGACGCGGTGAGCCTGCAAGCGATCGCCTAGCTCAACATCGGTTACGCGGACGATAAAGGAAATATTCTTTACCTCTACAACGCCAAGCTGCCGATTCGCACGCCGGGCTACGATTACAAAAAATATCTGCCGGGCGACGTCTCGGAGACAGTATGGAATTCCTATCTCCCCTTCGACGATTTGCCGCTGGTGAAGAACCCCGCGTCCGGCTTTTTTCAGAACTGCAACTCCTCGCCCTTCCAGACCACGGCCGGTCCCGGCAATCCCGATCCGGAAAAGTATCCGGCGACGATGGGCATCGAGACGAGCATGACCAACCGCTCGCTACGGGCGATGGAGCTGTTCACGGCGGACGACAAGATCACCTGGGACGAGTTTCTTGAATACAAGTACGACATGAAATATTCGACGGCGTCGTCGATGGGGCGCTCGATGAAGGCCTTGATGGAATACGCCGCGGCGCACCCAGATGCCGTGGACAAACAAGCGATCGACCTGCTGCGCGCATGGGACCTGGGCACGCAACCTGAAAACCCAGCCGCGGCGCTCGGCGTGCTCACGGTGGGCCGCTTGATCAAGAACTTCAACGACGGCGTGCCCTCGGGCGAGGAACTGGCCAAGAGCCTCGGGCAAACAGTCGAGAACCTGAAGACCAGATTCGGCCGGATGGACGTGCCGTGGAGCGAGGTGAACCGCGTCGTGCGCGGCTCGGCCGACGTCGGCATCGGCGGCGCGCCCGACGTGCTGCACGCGGTCTATGGCGCGCCGGACGAGGCCACCGGGCGCCTCATCGGCCGCGCGGGCGACACTCTTGTCCTTATGGTGCGCTGGGACAAAGCGGGCGCGGTGCATACGCAGGCTGTCCACCAGTTTGGCGCGGCGACCAGCATCGAGTCCTCCCCGCATTACAACGACCAGAGCCCGCTTTTCGCCAGGCGCGAGCTGCGGCCCGTATGGCGGGAGGAAGCTGAAATCCGGGCCCACCTCGAGCAGGAATACCGGCCCGGCGAAGAGTAATGGGTGGTTGAAACGATCCCGGCCCCCGCGGAGTCAAAGGGGTCACGGGCTTGAAGCGCGCGCGGTCGCGCGCTATGATTTCCCGCATTCCTCTCGAACGGGTCGGGTCGGGGAATTTTCACGTCCATCATTCCGGATAGGACAAACAGAAAGGGCGAGCACATGAAGGCGATTGCGATGAAGTTTGGAGTGGTTGCGCTGGCGTTGGTCGTGATGGCGGGGTGCGCGGGCGGCGGCGCGGCGAAAGGCAAGAGCGACGAAACGATGATCAAGGAACTGGTGGATCAGGCGATGGCCTCACTTGTGGCGCAGGACATCGAAGCGATGACCGCGAGCTACGCGGAGGACTTCAAGTCCGATCAGGGCGGCGGCAAGGCCGAGATGAAGGAGTTCCTGACCGGCGCGAAAGATCAGGGCTTCCTCAAGGACATCAAGATTGACACCAGCAAGCTCGTGATCGCGGTCGACGGCGCCAAGGCGACGGCGAAGCCGATCGGCCTTGAAGGCGCTTTCGGCGCGTTGACGCTCGAGTTCACGCTCGAGAAGCGCGAGGGTGCGTGGCTCGTGACCTATCAGGCGCAGTTCTAAGCCTCGAAATAATTTCAACGCGTATTCGCGCCCCCGGCAGCGCTGCCGGGGGCGCTTCTATTTTGTGCGGCCACGCATTGCAGTCGTTTCACGCGCCCGGAGACACTGTGGCCATGGATCGGCGCGGCTTGCCCGATCGCGCCGGAAATCGCTACACTCTGCAAAATTCTTCAGGGAATCGCCCGGGCGATTTCCCCTGAAATTTCGTGGACCGGTCCCGGTCCCCAACACACACACGAGACGATGAACGACGACTCTTCCATCACGCGGCGCAATGCGATGGCCGCGATGTCCATGACGCTGGCGGCCCTTTGGACCGCAGCGGTCGCGGGGCTGTCGGCGCTGTTCATCACGGCGCCGCTGCGGGCAGTGACGCGCCGGCGCGAGGTGGATCTTGGGGCGCTGTCGGAACTCAGCGCCGCGTTTCGCGCGGTGGACCTGCGCGTAGCGGTGAATGACGGCTGGCATTCGCGCGAAGACGCGGTGCGCGTGTATGCGCGGCTCGATGACGCGGGCCAGCCGCTGGTACTCTCCGCGACCTGCACGCATCTCGGCTGCACCGTGCAGTGGAATGCCGGCGTCGGCGAATTCCAGTGCCCCTGCCACGGCGGGCGCTTCGCGCCGGACGGCGCCGTGCTCGGCGGACCTCCGCCGCGGCCTTTGCGCCGGCTGACCGCGGAAGTACGCGATGGCCGCGTGACGGCCGAGCTGGGTTAAGCGATGGCCTCGCGGATCGGCGACTGGATGGAATCGCGCACGGGCGCGCTTCGGGCGCTGCGCGAGTTTCTGGGCGAGGAAATGCCGGCCAGCGTCGGATGGCGCAACACGCTGGGCAGCGTGGCCGGCGCGCTGCTGCTGGCGCAAATTGCGACGGGCGTCCTGCTGGCCTTGTACTACGTGCCGCATCCCGAAGCGGCCTTTGAATCCATCGCGTGGATCGAAAAGAACATCACACTCGGCGATTTCGTCCGCGCGCTCCACTACTGGGGCGCGTCCTTCGCCGTCGTCGCGGTCTTTGTTCATCTGTGCCGCGTCGTCTTCACCGGCGCGTATCGCACGCCGCGGGAAATGAACTGGATCACCGGGTTGGCCCTTTTCGGCGTGGTCGTGATGCTCGCGTACACGGGCCAGCTCCTGCCCTTCGACCAGATGGGGTATTGGGCGGGCACGGTGGGCATTGAGATTGCCTCGTCGGCGCCGTTGATCGGCCCGGCGATTCGCACGCTGATGCTGGGCGGCGACACGGTCGGCGCGCTGACGCTGACACGCTTCTATGCACTGCACATCGTCGTGCTGCCCGGGGCGCTGGCGGCCCTAGTCACGCTGCACCTGCTCCTGTTGCGCCGGCACGGCCCGATGCGCGCCGCGAGCGACACGAGCGCGCGCATGGCCGCGTTCTATCCCGCGCAGTTCTTCCGCGACATGGTGGCCATCACGCTGGTGTTGGGGGGGCTCGTGTTGGTCGCGGGCGAGTATGGCGGGCCGAAATCGGGACCGCTGAACCTGGCCGATACGTCGTATCAGCCGAGGCCGGAGTGGTACTTCCTGGCGCATTACGAGCTCCTGCGCTGGACGCACGGCGCGACGCAAAAAACGATCGTCGCCTTCGCGCTGCCTGCCGCGCTCGCGCTCGCGCTGGCGGCGCTGCCCTGGCTCGATCGCGGACGCACCGCGGCGATGCGCGACCGCAAGCCGGTCGTCGCCGCGGCCGCCGTCCTGATCGCGATCTTCATGGGCCTCACCGCCTACGGGGTCTCGCGTATGCCGGCGGAGCCGGAGGATCAAGAAACGGCGGCGGCCGCCCCTCCCACCGCCGCGCCGGACAACGAAACGGCGACCATCGAGCTTGGGCGCCGGGTCTTTCGCGAGCAAAAATGTTTCAATTGTCATCTCGTAAACGGCGTCGGCAAAGACATCGGGCCGGACTTGTCGCTCGCGGGCCTGCGCTTGCAAGACACCTTTTTGCGCGCCTGGCTCAAGGACCCCAAATCGTTCAAGCCGGACACGATCATGCCGCCGGCGGCGGTGGACCCCGAAAAATTCGACGCGCTCGTCGCGTATCTCCGCTCGCTCCGCGGCACCCCGCCTGCGCAGTAGACCGGAGTCGCGCGAACGGACAGTCGCTCCTTCGCGTCTCTCTGAATAAATCCGAATCGTTATTTTTCCAGCGCGCATGGGCGGGCCGCCCATGCCACAGGCGCAAATGGCTCCAAAAAACATCGGCCCCGATCTAAGGTCCAGATCGGGGCCGATGTACTTGTGTGGAATTAAGCGCGGGTCTTGCCGAGTTTCCGGGCGCCAGCGGTGAGAATAAGGGCCGCGATCGCGCCGAGCGCGAGCACGGCACGCGCGTCCAGATTCATCAGCGCCAGGACGGCCTCGATGCCGCCGCGCACGCCAACTCGCAGCGCGCCACTCTGCGCCACCGCGTTCGCTACGGGCGGGCTCAAGCGATAGTACGCATCCGTGAACGCGGCGCCAAACGCATTTGTAAGCAGACGCTCATCGCGCAGCCCGCGGATGCGATCGATTTCGGCTTGTAGCGGCGTGCCGTAGGCCGCGGTCGCGATGAAGCACCCGCCACCCCCGCCTCCGCCACCACCGCCACGGCTGCCGCCGGAAATCACATCAATGCCGATCGCCGCCAGATCGGAGGGGATCGGCGGGCCCGCGCTGACAGAATAAGTGTCGCCCACCTTCGCGCCAGACGCGCTCACGGCGAGGAAATAGGCTCCCGGTTCCAGATCATCGTGAATCTGCGGATACCCCGAAGGCCCATTCGACCCGCGCGCGATCTCCCTGATCCCCGTCGAGTCGAACATCCGCAGCAGGTATTGCCCACCGCCGCTCGCGTTCGTAAGTCGTGCCACGGTATCGACGGCCGCGCGCGACCTCACCTGGATGCGGAAATAGTCGATATCGGTCGAGGTATCGATCCTTCCCGGCTTGTCCGCGTTCGTCAAGAGGAGACTGGTGAACTCGGCCGCTGTATTGCCGTGATCGTCTGTAGCGAGGTCCTGGACGGTGAAATCGAGAAACAGGGTCCGCATGTACGGTTCGCCGACGGGAACATCGGCCGGCGCCGGCGTGCTGACGATGCCGTCGAGGCCCAGACTCGGCGCGCGCGAAGTGCCCGTGTACGTGAGGGACGCGGTGCCCGCAAGGTCAGCGATGGAAACCTCGAGATGGTAAATTCCGTTCTGCGGATAGCGCAGATCAGTCGAGTAGCTGCCGTCGTTCGCGATCAGGTCCGGGCTGACGCCGTTGTCGGAGAAGGTCACGGGAATCTCGGTACCGGTCGGCAGCCGAAGGTTTCCCTTGACCGTGGCGCCGCGCGTCGCTTGGCCGGCAGTGTCGCTCACTTCCAGCACGATGGGATCGGGATACGTAACGACGCGCGTGGCCAAGTTGCTGGGTTTATGGACGAGATCCGCGGAGATTCGGTGTTTGTGTTCGAAGCTGCTCGCAGTCACATCGATCTTCACGCCTTCGGCGGTGAAGGAACGGGCGGAGAGCTCCAGGCGCCATTTCCCGGCCACCGAGGGGTTCTTTATGTATATTCGTTGTGTGGAGTCGTTTGAGAGAAACTCCGGATCGACGCGGCGACCCAGGGGATCGATCAGTATGGAATCGAGATTGATGAGGTCGCTGGTGCATGGCTCGGAAATCGATACGCTCAATTCCAGCAGATTGGAGTCAACGGGGAACTCGAAGACGATGGGTGCGGTCGTGGGTATGTCGATGAGGCGTCCGGGGACACAAGGGTCTGCGGCCCGCTTGCGTTGACCGCGGACGACGGGAAGCGTGTTTTCGCTGGCAATGCGGAAGAAGGAGCGCTCGCCCTTGAGATACTTTGTTCCCAGGAAAGAGCCCGTCGGCACGGACGACAAGTTTGTCACAGGCGCGGCGGTGCCGACCGGGGCAGCGGCGGCCAACTCCGGATAGAAGGTCCGGGGCCGTTTGGCGATGAGCCGCGCGGACTTGGGATCGTAGGAGCGGGCGATGGTTGCCCACGCGCTGGCGCCTTGCAAGCGGAACTGCGACGTGGCGCGTGTATCTTCGAAGAGATCGAACTGGCCGGCCGTGGCCACGCCGTCGAGCGTCGCGGAAAGATTGAGCCCCGCCCCGTCCGGCGCGAGCGCAGGCGAGAAGGGATCGGCCAGCAATGAATTCCTCACCGCGATGTCCGATCCGATGTCCTTAAATTCAGTCCCCAGGCCGAGGTAATACTGCATCCACAGGGACGCGAGGATATATCCCGCGCGGCGCCGGTTCTGCGATGTGGAGAGGAAGTTGATGTCGGCGCCCGCTTCGCCATTCTCGAAAATGTCGTACATCGTGACTTGTCCGCCGCCGGTGCCAATGCCCCCGCTCAGCCGGAAATTGGGCACGCCGGACGGCAGCCAGAAAACGTTCGACGTCTGCCCGTAATCCAGGGACTTCACCACGTTGACCTGGCGAAACTCCGTTGTCGTGTTTCCTTTCGAGTCGGTGACTTGGTATTGGATGAAGTAGGTCCCCGGCGTCATCGTATCGAGGTCGCTCACGGCCTCGATTTGATCCGTGAGGTCGCCGTCCGAGACGTCGGAGGCGGTCGCCCAAGGGTCTATATACGCCGATCCGACATCGACCGTGGCGGGGTTGTCCCCGTCGATTTGTATCACGGGGTCTTTCCCGACCACGACCACAGTCCGGGTTTCGGTGACCGTCCTGCCTTCCGCGTCCGTCGCGGTGTAAACAACGAAGTAGGTGCCGTCGAATTGCGCGATTTGCCCGTTCTGAAGATCCTGATCGTACTCGGTGACGAGGGCCCCGCCAGACTCCGCCCCCGGATCATAGAATACGTCGCCGACTTCGATAGTCAGCGGATTACCGCTATTGTTTTGGTCGGGGACTTCCGGCGGGAAGGGGCCGGGCGGGGCGGGCGGGAGGGGTGGCCCTAGGATTTGGATTACCGGATCCTCGGAATTCTCGACCACGACATTGACCTTGCGCGCGGCCCGCGTGATGTTTCCCTGTGAATCCGTGGCCTCGTAGGTGACGAAGTACGTGCCGGGTTCGCTCGTGTCCACGTCGAAGGAAGAGGTTAAATTGGGAGACGTGAGCAGGCCATCCGAGACGTCGAGGGCTCGTACAAAAGGCTCGCCAAAAATTGGCGTTCCAGGGGCGTACGGGTAGGGCGTATCTTCCGTCATGGTCAGTGGATTCTGTCCCCATATCGTGATCACGGGATCTTTGCCGATGACATTCACGATCCGGAATTCGATGGTCTGTTGGCCGGCCGAGTCGTTGACGATGTAGGCGACAAAGTAAGTGTCTGCAATCGCCGTGTTCACGCTGCCGAAGGTAATCACGCTCGAGGTGAGGTCGCCATCGGGCGTGTCGAAGGCGGTCGCGCCTTGCTCGAGATAGACATCTCCGACTTCGAGGTTGACCGGGGTATCGCCGGAGATGGTAATAACGGGCGGCGTATCGACCACGGGCTGGCCATTTTGGAAGACGGTGATCTTCTCAACGAAGTGTTGCCCCTCGGTCGCCTCGAAGACGGCGTCCGCGAAGTGGCCGAAGATTTCGTTGTAGAGCGCCTTGTCGCCGGCGGTGAGCGTGTCGCGGTAGAGCGAGACGTTGACGGCGAGCGGAGACGCAAAACCGCGCGCGCCAGTTGCGCCGAGCGGTTCGCGGCTCAGCAACGGCGGAATGCCGTCTTGGGCGATGGCATGGCCTGCGCAGGCCCACACGCCCGCTGCCACGCAGATCGCTCGCGCCCACCAACCTCTGGCAAGAATACTCCCGATCATGCGTGGCCCTTCCTTACGTCGCGCCGCAGTCCGGCAACCGATGCGGACGCCGGACCGTCGGGGCCTGGCGCCGCGAATGCAACTCTAAGCCTACCAAATCCTTGGACTTAGGTCTAGCTATTTCTTGACACCCGCGAGGGCCATGAGCACGGACGTGGCCGCAACTCAGCCCAAGCGCAGCAGATAAGTGCAGAAATCGTCGTCCAACGTAAATCCGAGCCGCTCGTATAACCGCCTGGAAGGCTGGTTCTCCCGTTTCGTAGACAGCGAAATGACGGTCGCGCCGGTCTCTTCGGCCAGGCTGCGCCCCTCGTCGATGAGCAGGCGCGCGACGCCTTTGCGTCGGACCCCTTCGAGCACATAAAGGTCGTTGAGAATCCAGATGGGCGTGGCGAGCACGGAATTGAAGGAGGGATAAAGCAGGGCAAAGCCGAGGCCGATCTCATCGGCGCCGCCGCCCAGCGCGAGAAAAATGACCGAATCGCGCTGTTCGAGCCGCGCGCCGATGAATTGCCGCGCAAGCGCGAGATCGCTGGGCTCGCCGTAGAACATGCGGTACTGGTCGAAGAGCGGGACGAGGAGATCGATATCCTCCGCGCCCGCTTCGACAATGGCCACGTCGCCGCCCTGATCCGCCACGGTGGGACCCTCCTCTTGCACCTGGGACGCGTATCGATGGAATCGCGCAGCCGCGCGGACCCGGCGCGCTCACTAGGATAGCACACCCTCGGGACGCGCGGGCACGACGCGCCGGGCCTTCGTCGCGCGCAGGCCCTCGGGCGTCGCCTCGGCGCGCAGGCACGCCTCGGAGGCTTCGCGCGCGTGGACGAAACAGTCCGGGTCGCCCAGAAGCTGGTGGGCCCAGTTCGCCTCGAGCGTGATCGCGTGGAGCAAAAAGGCGAGCCGGGCCGGATCCGCGTCTGGATTCAGGTGGCCCAGCTCCTTGGACCGCCTCGCCTCGCCCGCCAGGCGCTCCCGCCATTGGCCGGCCAGCGCCGCGATCCGCGTGCGCACCGGGCCGGGACGGCCGTCGAATTCCGCCGAGGCCGCCGCGAAAAAACAGCCTCCCTTGAAACTCTCCGCATGGAGGTAAGCAATCCACTGGGCCTGCAACGCGAAGAGACGCGGCAACCCTTCGGGTGTGCTCTCCGCCGGTACGAGGACGGCCTCAGAAAACACACGACGCGCCTCTTCGATCACGGCAAGCTGGAGCGCGTCCTTCGAGCCGAAGTGCGCGAAGAGCCCGCCTTTGGACAGACCCAGCGCCTCCGCGAGTCGCCCCACACTGAGACCCTCGAGCCCTTCGACTGAAGCCAACTGTGCTGCGCGACGGACGATACGATCCTGGGTCTTGATACCGCGGATTTGCTTGGCCATAGGCGAGTCTCCGTGTAAGCTAGACGAGCCAACATATTAACACGAACGACCGTATTTTATATAATAAATACGAACGTATGGGTTTATTTATTTTTTAATTAGATGTTTCTACACCTGAATCTACAGGAAATATAACCGTTCGAGAGCTACCCCTAAAGCGGGGCTACTTCGCCACGGCCTCGTCCGTGCCGATATTGCGCTCGGCGCGGCGACGAAAACGGCTTTCCATGGGGATGAAGAAAATAAGGATGGCGGGAATCATGACGACGGTGAACACAGTGGAGAGCGCGAGGCCGCCGAGCACGACCGCGCCGAGCCCGCGGTACAGCTCGGCGCCGGCGCCGACGCGTACGACGAGCGGGAGCAGCGCGAAGATCGAGGTCGCGGCGGTCATGTAAATCGGGCGCAAGCGTGAGCGGGTGGCTTCAATGATCGCTTCGTAGTCGTCCATGCGGTGTTCGCGCACGTTGTTGAGCGACTGGTGGACGATGAGGATGGCGTTGGTGACCACCACGCCGACCATGATGATGAAGCCGAGCATCGTGAGCACGTCCATCGGCTGGTAGGCGATGAAGATATTGACGAGCTTGAGCGCGATGAAGCCGCCGGCGCTCGCGAGCGGCACGGTGAACATGATGATGAAGGGATAGATGAAATTGCCGTAGAGCGCGGCCATGAGCAGATAGGTGATCGCCATCGCCAGCAGGAAATTCCACTGGAGCGCGGTGCGCGTTTGCGTGAGGCTGTCGGCCGTGCCGCTGAGCGAGACGCCGATGCCTTCGAGCAGGCCGTCCGCGCGCATCTGCGGCACCACCTTCCCGTTCACCACTTCCATCGCTTCCTGAATCGTCATCTCGGCCGGCGGGTTGACGTCGAGCGTAAAGGTGCGGTTGCGCTCGAAGTGCCGAATCGAAGTGAGGCCCGTGGTGGTCACCATGGTCGAGAGCGACGAGACCGGGATCGCCTGGCCCCCGCGAGTGGGAATCAGCGCCCCGTACAATTTTTCGGGCGCCGTGATCTCGCGCTCGTCCATCTTCACTACCAGATTGATCTTCTTCTCGCCTTCCTGCTTGTAGTCGCCGATGTCGCGGCCGTCCATGAGGACGTCGATCGCCGTGCCGAATTGCTGTGCGGTCATGCCGATCGCGCTGAGGCGCTCGTCGTTCGGCGTGAAGCGCGTCTCGGGATACATAAGATCAAGCTCGGGGCGCGGGCGCAACTGCGCATCGGGGATTTCGCGGCGCACGCGCTCCATCATCACGCGGACGGTCGAGGCCAACTCCTGGATGTCGTTGCCGCTGAGATCGACCGAGACGCTGCGGCCCTGGCCGACGTTCCGCCCGAAGATGCTCGCTTGGTTCGTGACGCCCATGACCCCGGGGATCTTGTCGACCATTTTGCGGGAGATGGGGATCAGGTCGCGCGCGCGCTCCTTGTCGGCGCTGATCAGGCCGACGCGCATAAAGTTGCTATAGGACACGTAAAACATGCGGCGGATGCCGGGCGAAACGAGTCCGGTGTCGTCGGTATAGCCCGCCGTGCGGTAGGGCTCCATGAAGTCGAAGACCTGCTTTCCGATGCCCATGCGCTCGGTATAGCTCAGGCCCGGCGGAGCCATGAGCATCGTACCCACGGAATCGCGGTTGCCCTCGGGCAAATACTCGAGCGGCGGAAAAAGAAAATAGACGGTCGCGGCCGACCCGGTGACGAGCACCGTCACGGTGAAGAGACGCGCGGGGATCGTCCGCGTCGCTGCGCGCACGATCGCCATGTACGCCCCCGACATCCACCCGCCGACGCGCTTGAGCGGGTGAAAGCCCTGGCTGCGGTGCTCCATCCAATGCACAAAGCGGAGCGAGAACAACTGGTACGACAACATCGGCACAACGGTGATCGACACCACCAGGCTGATGAGCACCGCGGTGGTCACCGCGATGGCGATATCGCGGAACATCATCCCCACTTCGACCTTGAGGAACACGACCGGAATGAACACGGCGACCGTGGTCAAGGTAGACGCGAGCACGGCGCCCCACACTTCGCGCGCGCCGTCGTAGGCCGCCTGGAAGGGCGTCTTGCCGAGGTTACGGTGCCGGTCGATGTTCTCGAGCACGACGATCGCGTCGTCCACAAGGCGTCCGGTGGCGAAGGCGAGACCGGCGAGACTCACGAGATTGAGCGTCGTGCCCAAGGCCCACATCACAATGAAAGTGCCAATGAGCGAAATCGGAATCGCCACGCTCACGACGAGCGTGGAGGCGATACTGCGCAGGAAGACCCACAGCACAAGTACCGTGAACAGGCAGCCGAGGAAAATGTCCTCGCGCAGATGCTTGATCGCGCCTTCGATGTAGCCGCGCTGATCGTCGAGCCAGATGAGCTCGAAGCCGTTCTCTTTGAGGATGCCCCGGTTGAGTTCTCCGACGATCCGCTCGATTTCCTTGGTCACTTCGAGCGTGTTCGCGTCGGGCTCGGACACGATCGGGATCACGATGCCGGGCTTGCCGTCTTGCAGGCCGCCGCCCTGGCGTTTTTCGAAGCCGGGCTGCACGTCGGCCAGATCGCCCACCGTCACCGTGCGCAAACCGTCGGAGAGCACCACGACCTTCTTGATGTCGTCCTCGGAGCGAAACTCCGAGACCGTGCGGACGCGGTACTCGCGCCGACCCACCGCGAGATTGCCCGCGGACACGTTGACGTTGTCTCCGCGCAGCGCCGCGATGATCTGATCGATCGAGATGCCGTAGGCCGCGAGGCGATCGCGTTTGAGGATGACCTGCATCTCGCGCCGCACGCCGCCGCGAATCTGCACCTCGGCCACGCCCGGTACGCGCTCGAGATACTGCTGGATGTTCTCCTCGAAGAAACTCAGCGAGGTGTATACGTCCACCGGATTGCCCGGCAGCGCCTGCAGCGCCGTCATCACGATCGGGTCCGTCTCCGAACCGCTCGCGCTCAGGACCGGCTTGTCCACGTTCTCCGGATAGGACTGCACTTCGTCGAGCTTGTTCGACACGCGCAGCAACGCGTCGCTCATTGTCACGCCGATGTCGAAGGTGAGCGTGATCCAGCCCATGTTGTCCCGGGACTCGCTCTCCATGTGTACAAGATTGGGTAGGCCCTTGAGCACTTTTTCCTGCGCTTCGATGATGTCGCGCTCGATCTCGTAGGGACTGGCGCCCGCCCAGAAGGTGCGCACGCCGACGACCGGCTTCTCGATGCGCGGCGCGAGCTGGTAGGGCAATTGGTAAAGCGCAACGCTGCCGAAAAGCACCACGAGAATGACGCCCACTAGCACGACGACCGGCTTGGTGATGGCGAAGCGGATCAGGTCCATGAATGCACCGGCCTAGGACACGGGCGGAGCCGGCGCGGGGACCGGCAGCGCCTCGATGGGGTCGCCCTCGTTCAGGCGCTCGTGCCCCTTGATAATGAATTGCTGTCCGGGGCCCAGGTCGGGCGCAAGTACGCCGACGGTCTTGCCGTCGAAACCGACCACCTCCACGGGGTGCTTGCGCGCCAGGCCATCCTGCGCGGTGAACACGTAGGTCGCGCCGAGCTGATTGAGGATCGCGTCGCGCGGCAGCAGCAAACACTCGACCTGCGCGCTAATCGGCATACGCGCCCGCGCGGTCATCCCTTCGAGCAGCGGCGCCTCGGACTCGATTTTCAGCTTGACCGGAAAGGTCCGCGTCGCGATGTCGCCGCGCGGGACCACGGTGGTCACCGTGCCTTTCACCATCAATCCGCCCACCTCCAACTCGACCGTCATGCCGGCGGTCACGAAGGGCACGCTCGTCTCGGGGAGTTCGACGACGGCCTCATAAAAATTTTCTTTGGCGATCACGGCCACCGTGCTGCCTTCGGTGCGCCACTCGCCGATTTCCAGCGGGCGCTCGATCACGATCCCGTCGAAGGGAGAAACGATCGAACTCTTCTTGATGACCGCCTCGAGCCGATCGAGTTCGGCCTCGGTGGCGACCACGGAAAACCGCAGGCCCTGCACGGCGAAGCGCGTGTCGTCGAGCTGCTCCGTAGGGCTCAGGCCGCCGGAGACCAGACCCTCCGCACGCGCAAGTCGCGTCTCGGCGCTCTTGAGCAGCGTGCGATCACGATCGCGCCGCGCCTTCGCCGCGCCCAGGTCCTTGCGCAGCAGCTCGTCGTCCAGCCGCACGAGCACCTGCCCCTTCTTCACGTGCTCGCCCACCTCGAAGAGGACCTCGAGTACCTTGCCGCGGATTTCCGTGGCGACCGCACTCACCGCCTTGAAGTAGACACTGCCGGGGAATTCGCCCTGGGGCGCGAGGATGCCGCTCTCGCCGTGCGCCGTCGCCACTTTCGTGGGAGGACGCTTGTGCGCTGGCGGGCCGTCGGCCGCGCCGACAGGTCCCACCATCAGCAGCGCACCAAGCGCCGCCGCGCACACGAATATATAGGCCTTGCCGGAGCTCAACATGCGATTGCGATTTCCTGATTCATTGACGACCTGCGCCCGCGCCGCGCACACACGGCGTATAGAACCCCTTCGAGCGCTCAAGTATCACTCCCATTCCCATCAGACGCTGCACAGGCCCGAATATAATTTCGCCGTAACTCGCTTATACCGCTCGGCTTACGACTTAGAATCGACCAGTAGATTTTCAATGTCCACCTGAAGCGCCGCGACCGAAGCCGGCTCGGTCCCGAAGTAATAGCCTCGGATTTTGCCCACGCCGTCCACCAGCACGAATCGGGTCGTGTGGTTGACCGGCTCGTCCGCGTGCCCGAGCTTGAAACGGTCCTTCGCCAGGAGCTGTATCGCCGCGTCGTCGCCGGTAAGGAAATGCCAGCGCGCCGTATCGGCGCCGTATCGCGCCGCATACTTCGTGAGGACCTCCGGCGTGTCCGTCGCCGGATCGACTGACACCGAAACGAAGGCCACGCGCGGATCCGCCGCGTAGGTCTTGTGTAGCTTCGACATCGCCTCGCTCATCACCGGGCAGACGCTGCCGCATGAAGTGAAGATAAAATCGACGACATATATCTTGCCCTCGAGCGCGGCGGAATTGAAGGCGGCGCCGGACTGATCGGTGAGCGAGAACTCGCCCACCACGCCCAGCTCCGACAAGGCACCCGGGGCCGTCGCCGCGATCACGGCCTGCATCGCGGGCTGGGCCGCAGTCCGTGCGCGAACACCTTCGCGCAGCGCCAGCGTGACGAAGATCGCCGCGAGGATCAGCACACTCATCGCCAGCACGTAACGGCGCACGAAAGAGCTATGGGGCAGAAGGGAGGAAGGCATAGCGAAGTCCTCTACGGCAACCGGATCATGGCGTCGATCCACACGGCCAACAGGAGGCCGGGGAGATACAGCAGCGAGACGTGCAGCACGCGCCGCGCCGCCTGGTGCGAATGGGTCACGGTAAACGCGATGCCCGCCGCGAGCATCATCAGCCCTAGCAGCATCGCCCCGATAAAATACGTCCACCCGCTCATCGCGCTCAGCCAAGGCGCCAGCGAGACCGGAATAAGCACGACGGAAAACAGAATCACCTGCGCGAACATGTTGCGGCCGTCGGGCTGCACGACGGGGAGCATCTTGAGCCCGCCGCGCGCGTAGTCTTCGCGGTACATCCACGCAATCGCAAAAAAGTGTGGGTGCTGCCAGAGGTAGAGGACGGCGAAAAAGATCCATGCGCCGAGATCGAGCGTGCCGGTCGCCGCGGCCCAGCCGATGAGCGGCGGCATCGCGCCGGGCACCGCGCCGATCGACGTGTTCCACCAGGTCAGCCGTTTCATCGGCGTGTACACGAGGACATACAAGAAAGCGCTTTGCAGCGTCAGGAAGGCCGCGAGCAAATTGACCTGCCACAGCAGCAGGAAGCAGCCGCCGAGCACGAGCGCAACGCCAAAGTACAGCGCGGCGGCCGGCGACAACTGGCCTGAAGGCAGGGGCCGTCCGCGGGTGCGTTCCATCCGCGCATCGACATCGCGTTCGAGATACTGGTTCAGCGCCGAGGCCCCGCCGCCGGACATCGCGATGCCCAGCATCGCCATCGCAAATTGCAGCCAGCCGGGGAACTCGCGTGAAGTAATCGCGTTGAAGTAGTAACCCAGCGCCGCCGTCACCAGCACCATCACGGCGATACGCGGCTTGGTCAGTTCGAGGTAGGCGCCGAAGGTCGAACGCGCGCGGACCGCAGAAACCACCGCGACGGGCGCGTTCGCCGCGGCGCGCCGAAGTCTCAGCGGCATCGCGCGCAGCGCAAGCAACGCCGTGCAACCAAGCGTCGCCGCGCCGATGACCAAGTGCAAACTCGCGATAAACGGAATCCTATGCGAGAGGACGGTCACGATGCCGAGCGCAACCTGACACGCGACCAGCGCAACGAGCACGAAGGCCGTGCGAAACACCGCCGGCGCTTCGTCCTGCCGCGCCCAGGCGCGCCACGCGGCGTAGATCGCGCCAAGCGCAACAAGCACCGCGCCCGCGCGATGCGTGAAATGGATCCAGATTTGTCCGAGCGTGACCGGGTCAAGCGCCTGCCCAGTTTCGAAGGCATAATCCGCGCGCCACGCGTTTACCCACGCCACCGAACTCACGTCGAACCACGGCCGCCACCCGCCGGCCATCGCCGGGAAGTCCGGAATCGCCAAGCCCGATTCCGTGTGCCGCATCAGCGCGCCGGCGAGCAATTGCACATACACCAGCGCAAGCACAATCAGCGCGGGCGCCGCATCGCGCCAGGAACCCGAATCGCCGGCGGACGCCTCGCGCGCGCGGCGTTCGCGCGACTGTGAATACGCGATGAACAGCGTGAGCAGAAGAAAAGTTTGCGCGAGGATCGCGTGCGTGGTCGAGACCCACGCAGGCAAGAGCAGCCACACCGTCAGGCCGCCGAAGAGGCCCTGCACGATGACCATGCCCAGCGCGGCCACGCCCAGCCACCGCGCCCAGCGACGGCGCTCCGCCAGCGCCATCCACACGGCGAGAATAATGCAAAGAACTCCAAGCGAAGTGGCGACGACACGGTGGAGATGCTCATGAAAAATCCCGCCGACCCACTGGTCGATCGGATACAGCAACATGTTCTGCCCGTAGGTCGTCGGCCAATCGGGCACCGCCAGCCCCGCTTCGTGACTTTTCACCTGGCCGCCAAGAAAGATCAGGCACAGCGTCGCCGCCGCGACGAGCTTCGTGTAGCGGCGAAACCAGGGCCGATCGGGCGCGATGTCAGCAGCGTGATCCATGGGGCGAGCGCGTGAATGCCTCTGTGTGGATGGTGCGCGGCGTGGACCGCGGGACGGGTGCGGAGTGGACGCCATGCGTGCGTTGCAGCGGCGGGAAGTATGCCAAATTCCCGCGTCGGCGGGCAACTCGCGCGCCGCCCGTGCCGCCGGGTTGAATTGCCGTCTCTCGGGCGCGACAATCACGGCGGAACAGGGGGATACGCACGTGCCGGATTGGGGCTTCGACATCGACAAGCTCACTCCGAGCCAGCTCAACGGCGTCATGGCCGCCGCGGTCGCCGTCGGCACGCTGTATTGCTTCCTCGGCTACCGCACCCTCCGCTTCGTCATCGCGCTCACCGGCTTTCTGCTCGCCGGCGGTGTCGCCGCGAGCATCGCGCTATGGATCACGCGGGGAAACCAGTCCGCCGCACTCATCGGCCTCGGCCTCGGCGGCATCTCGGGCGCGTTTGCGCTCTTCTTCGTCTACCGCGCCGGCATCTTTCTCGTGGGCCTGCTCGGCGCCGGACTCATTGCCGACCACATCTTCCGAAATTCCGGCGACGCCTGGGCCCCGCTCTTCGTCTTCGGCATCGGCATGGTGGGCGGACTCATGGCGATGATCCTCGAGAAGCCGGTCATGCTCGTCGCCACCTCCGTCCTCGGCGCGTGGATGCTCATCGCCTGCGGCGTGTATTTCTACGAGGGCGGCACCGACCCCATCGAACCCTTCCGCGCCGCCATGCGCTCCGAAGACCAGCGCGTCTGGGTCATCGGCGCATGGATCGCGCTCTCGATCATCGGCCTCCTCTCCCAATTCGCCACCACCCGCGGCATCGGCCCCGCCAAGAAAGCCCCTGCCCCCGCATCGTCGTAGCGATCGAAAAACCACTGGACTGGAAGGTTGATCGCTTACACTACCCCATACGCCAGCATCGCATCCGCGACCCGTACAAACCCGCCCAGGTTCGCGCCCTTCACGTAATTGACCCAGTCGCCCTCGGCGCCGTACTTCACGCAGGTCGCGTGGATGTCCTTCATAATCGCCTGCAACTTCGTGTCGACTTCCTCTCGACTCCAATGTAATCGCTGCGCGTTCTGCGTCTGCTCCAGGCCCGACACCGCTACGCCGCCCGCGTTCGCCGCTTTGCTCGGCGCATACAAAATCTTCGCCGCGAGGAAGGCGTCGGTGGCTGCTTCCTCCGAGGGCATGTTCGCGCCCTCCCCCACGCCCTTCAGCCCGTTCTTCAGCAAGGTGCGCGCTTCGGCCTCGTTGATCTCGTTCTGCGTCGCGCAGGGAAACGCGAGATCGGCCTTCACGCCCCAGGGCCGCTGGCCCGCGACATAGGCGCACTTGTATTTCTCGGCGTAGTCCGCGATGCGCCCACGCTTCACGTTCTTCAGGTCCATCAAAAACTGTAACTTCTCGTCGCGAATCCCGTCCGGATCATGGATGAAACCGTCCGAGTCCGACGCAGTCACGGCCTTGCCGCCGAGATGGTTTATCTTCTCTATCGTGTGCTGCGCGACGTTGCCCGAGCCGGACACGAGGCACACTTTCCCCTTGATCCCGTCGCCCGTGCGGTTGAGCATTTCTTCGACGAAGTAGCAGCAGCCGAAGCCCGTCGCCTCCTTCCGAATCAGGCTGCCGCCGAAAGCGAGACCCTTCCCCGTCATCGCGCCGGTGAACTCGCGCGCGATGCGCAGGTAGTGGCCGAACATGAATCCGATCTCGCGCTCGCCCACGCCGATGTCGCCCGCGGGCACGTCGAGGTCCTTGCCGATATAGCGCACGAGCTCGGTCATAAACGACTGGCAAAACCGCATGATCTCCCGGTCGGACTTCCCCTTCGGATTGAAGTTCGCGCCGCCTTTCGCACCGCCCATCGGCAGCGTGGTCAAGCTGTTCTTCAGCGTCTGCTCGAAGGCGAGGAATTTCAGAATGCTCAGATTCACGCTGGGGTGAAACCGCAGCCCGCCCTTGTAGGGCCCGATCGCGTTGTTGCATTGGATGCGGTAGCCGCGGTTCACGCGCACGTTCCCCGCATCGTCCTGCCAGCTCACGCGGAAGATCACCACGCGGTCCGGCTCGGTCATCCGCTCGAGAATCATCGCATCGATGTATTTCGGATTCTCCAGCATGAACGGCATCAGCGTCCGCGCGACCTCCTCGACCGCCTGATGAAATTCCCCTTCGCCGGGATTGCGCTTGCGCAGCCCCGACATGAAACTCTCGACTTCCTCGATCGCCGTTGCCGAGATCCCCGCAGTCGCTGACATGATCGTGTCCCCCATGTAGACTCCACTAACTTTACACCAACACCTAACCCAACACGCGCAAGGGGAGGGTCGCGCTCCTGCGCGACCGCACGCACGCGGTCGGCCCACGATCGCGCAGGAGCGCGACCCTCCCATCCCGGCCTCCGTATGTTATGGTCATTGAATCCAAGGAGCCGCCGCAATGAATTTCACTCTCAGCGAAGAGCACGAAGCGATCCGCACACAAGTCCGCGCCCTGTGCAACCGCTTCGGGCTGGACTATTGGCGCGAGCGCGACGCGAGCGCCACCTATCCTGAGGCCTTCCTGAAAGCCATGGCCGACGCAGGCTGGCTCGGGGTCGTCATCCCCGAGGCCTACGGCGGCGCGGGCCTGGGCATCACGGAAGCCTGTCTCGTCCTCCACGAGATCTGCGCGGCCGGCGCAGGCACCACCGGCGCCTCGCCGGTACACTTCGCGTTTTTTCCCCCGATGCCGGTGATCAAGTACGGCAGCGAAGAACAGAAAAAGGATCTCCTCCCGAAAATCGCCGCGGGCGAACTCAGCCTCGGCTTCAGCATCACCGAGCCCGACGCCGGCACCGACACCTCGCGCATCACGACGCGCGCGGTGCGCGACGGCGACGACTACCTCATCACGGGCAAGAAAGTCTGGTCGAGCAATTTGCAGCGCTCGGGCCGGACGCTGCTCCTCGCGCGCACGACGCCCTTCGAGCAGTGCGAGAAGAAGACGATGGGTATGTCGCTCTTCCTCGTCGACCTCACCTTGCCCGGCGTCACCATCCGCGAGATCGACAAGCTCGGCCGCGCGGCGGTGGACTCGAACGAACTCTTCCTCGACCAGGTCCGCGTGCCCGCGAGCGCGCTCGTCGGCGAAGAAGGCAAGGGCTTTTACCAGCTCATTTCCGGGCTCAACCCCGAGCGGCTCATGGTCGCCGCGGAAGCGGTCGGCATCGGCCGCGCCGCGCTCGACCTCGGCGTGCGCTACGCGAAGGAGCGCGTCGTCTTCGGCCGGCCCATCGGTGCGAACCAAGGCATCCAGTTTCCGCTGGCCGAGGCCTACAGCAAGCTCGAGGTCGCGTGGCTCATGGTGCTGCACGGCGCGTGGCTCTACGACCACAACCACGCCTGCGGCGCGGAAGCGAACATCGCCAAGCTGCGCGCCGCCGACGCCGGCTTCGAGGCCTGCGACGCCTCGCTCCAAACCCACGGCGGCATGGGCTACGCCCGCGAGTACCACATCGAGCGGCTCTGGCGCGAGGTCCGGCTCTACAAAATCGCGCCCGTCTCGCAAGAAATGGCGCTAAATTTCATCGGCGAACACGTCATGGGCCTGCCGAAGTCGTATTGAAGGTAGCGCCTGAGGTTGTCCTCCGGTCGTGTCCTAGCACCTTGCGCTTAGAAATGTGAGTCCGTATGCTTGTCTGAAAACACAGAGTACCTTGCGAATGGCCCGAAAATCCTTAAAATCCACGGCTTCGATTTCTGATCGGATGCGGCGCGTAAGGAGCGACGGCACTGAACCGGAGCTATTGCTTAGGCACGCACTATCTAAACGCGGTCTCCGCTTCCGTGTCTGCGATCGGACTCTTCCGGGCAAACCGGATTTGGTGTTGGCAAAGCATCGAGTTGCGATATTTGTTGATGGCGAGTTCTGGCACGGTGCTCAATGGCAGACGCGAGATCTCGCCTGCATTGAGGATCAATTTACCGCTACATCTTCCAAGGATTACTGGACACGCAAGATTCGACGTAATATGGAGCGAGATATCGAATCGACCTCGCAGTTGCTGCTAGAAGGCTGGAAAGTCCTGCGATTTTGGGAGGCTGATATTCGCGCTCGGGCAGATGAGTGCGTAACAACTGTTGAGCGAACAATCTTAGAAGATAGGGTGCCCAGAGACATAATCGAACGCCTACTAGGGAGAACTGTACTGGAATTCTTCGCAGGAATCGGTTTAATGAGAATGGGTTTGGAAAAATCTGGCTGGCGAACAGTGTTTGCAAATGACATCGATCCGGCAAAAAAGGAGATGTACGAGGCGCAATTCGATGATGGGGCGAATGGTCTCTATTTGCTTGAGGACGTGAACTCGCTCGACGCTTCGAAGATTCCCGCTGCAACACTAGCAACTGCATCGTTCCCTTGCACCGACTTGTCATTGGCTGGTGCACGCCGCGGGCTTCAAGGCAAGCATTCATCTGCTTTCTGGGGTTTCACGAATTGTCTAAGACTGATGCAGGAGAAACGACCCGCTATAGTACTTATAGAAAACGTGCCTGGATTTCTTAGCTCGCACAATGGCAACGACTTTCGCGATGCGCTCCGTATGCTAAACGATCTTGGCTATGCAGTCGACGCATTTATTCTCGATGCGCTTAATTTTGTGCCCCAGAGCAGACAAAGACTATTTGTCATTGGCATTCGTGAAAACTTAGACGTCGTCCATCAAGTCGCAGAAGAACCTCTGTTCTACCAGAGCGCTGTGCGGCCAGCTGTGCTGGCGGATTTTATTTTTCAATCTCCGGATATAAGGTGGCGTGTTCGCGATTTACCGCCGCCACCTGTTCTGTCTATTGAGCTTAAGGAAATTCTGGAAGATTTTCCGGATGCTGCGCCCGAATGGTGGTCGGAGGATCGCGCGGATTATCTCCTTAGTCAGATGAGTGAAAGGCACAAGAAGCTCGCATGCGAAATGATGAAGAAACGAGTCTGGGCATATGGAACCGTGTTCCGTCGAATACGCAATGGTGTGTCGACAGCGGAGCTTAGATGCGACGGCATAGCGGGTTGTCTTCGCACCCCCAAAGGTGGCAGTGCACGGCAAATTCTTTTCAAGGCCGGGTATGGGCGCTATAAAGCACGGCTGCTTACGCCGAGAGAATGTGCGAGACTGATGGGGGCGGGCGACTTCCGCATTACTGTCAAAGGGAATCAGGCGTTGTTTGGATTTGGAGATGCGGTCTGCGTGCCTGCCGTGGACTGGATTTCGAAGTACTATCTCAACCCGGTCCTAAATGAATTAATACGTTGTCGCCCGGGCAGCACGCCTGCATACGCCTCTTGAAACCATCCATCGAAAATACTTTCCTGGCGTTCTCCAAGTGGTTCAACGCTCTTCAGTTGCAGCCCGACGGATTTCCTTCCAGAGGAGCCATTGGATCGTCGTTCATTTTGCTTGAGCGTTTGAGGAATGACTGCAATCTGAACATTCAAAGTCATCGTGCAGAAAAAGGCACCCAGATCGCCGGTGCGTCTCCTGCGCGACTAAGAAAATTACTTAACGAACGATATGGAATTGAGAAGGAATTCGTGGGGGATGGAATCCGGACTAATCGAGGAAACATTCCGAATTGCGAGGAATTGTTAAGCCTCCTCGGTGACGCTGGGATAGAGAAGCTGGCTGTTTCGAAGAGACTCGAACTGATCGGAAGGTGTCAGAGTTTTCTCGCCGATAGAGTTCAGGATTGGCTCGCCGATCGCCGGCTGGAAGTCGCGCTCGACCCCGCCCTGAGTACATTCGAGAACATTCAGCGGATTTTAGCGTCCGCCAGAGTTTTCAAAAAGGATGGATCGGTGGCGCAGCACATGGTCGGCGCGAAACTCGAAGTAAGTTTTCCGCAAATTCGAGTTGAGAACCAGAGTGTTACAACCGCAGACAAGCAACTTGGTCGACACGGCGATTTTGTTCTCAATGACGTCGCATTCCACATAACGGTCGCGCCCAACCAAGGACATTGCCAGCGCTGCGAACAGAATATAGTTGCGGGTCTACGCCCTTATCTCTTGGTTCCCGAAAAACGCGTTCCCACGGCTCGCGGGCTGATTGAAGATTATTCGAATCCCGAGAAGGTTACTGTGCTCTCAATAGAAGCCTTCGTCGCGACAAATTTGGATGAGAATTCCTTTTTTTCGGCTAAAGCGGTTGGTGGAAGTCTAAGAAGCTTTCTTGAGTGCTACAACCGTAGAGTGAACGAAGTCGAAACGGATAAATCCCTCGTCATTGTTGTGCCCGATAACCTTTTTAGCCTGTGATCATTTATGAGAATTTACGCTCCCTGGTCAAACGGTTCGAGGGGGTGGAGAAAGCGAGATTTTGAACTTGAGCCACTGTAACGAGCACGAATTGGGCGAGGCGTCGAAGCCATCCGCGATTCGTACTCATGGAGACCTTCGAATGTCCCACCCATCCCCCACTATCACCCGCCGCTCGATCCTCAAAGGACTCGC
>VFKU01000558.1 GCA_009885415.1 Rhodothermota bacterium | reverse complement strand
TTCTCATCATTCCCATTGTCCTTTCCATCCCTTCGTCATCGCCAATATGCTAAAAACAATAAAATCTATTACGCCCTTGTTTCGCAACCACTAAAAACGCGTTCGGAGTTCCGCGTTTACGCGGTCGCTTTCGCCGAGCGCACCGCCTAAAGGCGGAACTCCAAGCGACCCACCCTTGTTTGGCACCCACACTTTCCGCCGCCCGCTTCGATCGCGAGTGCAACAACCGCGCACATATATATAGGAGAGATCACACCGCGCGCCCCGCGCCGGAGAGGCCGCGCATTTGTTACCATGCGCCCTCACCGGACACCGAAACAGACAGGTGCTCTCCCTATGCCAGGCGATACGCAGAAATTTGTGATCGGGCTCGTGCAAGTTCAAGTCGGCACGGACCCGGAAGAAAACCAGCGCAAGGCCCTTGCATGGTTTGAGAAAGCGGTCCAAGCCGGCGCGCAGGTCGTCTGCCTGCCCGAGCTCTACCGCAGCCAATATTTTTGTCAGAAGGAGGACACAGCGCTCTTCGATCTCGCCGAACCGCTCGCAGGCCCCAGCGTCCGCGCCTTCCAAGACGCCGCCCGCCGCCTCAACGCCGCCGTCATCGTCCCCATCTTCGAGCGCCGCGCCCCCGGCGTCTACCACAACAGCGCCGTCGTCATCGACGCCTCCGGCGAGTCCCTCGGCGTCTACCGAAAAATGCACATCCCCGACGACCCCGCCTACTACGAAAAATATTATTTCGCCCCCGGCGATCTCGGCTTCAAGACTTTCGATACCCGCTACGGCCGCATCGGCACCCTCATCTGCTGGGACCAATGGTATCCCGAAGCCGCGAGGCTCACCGCCCTCCGCGGCGCCGCCGCGATCTT
The DNA here is from genome assembly GCA_009885415.1 of Rhodothermota bacterium. GTDB lineage: Bacteria > Hydrogenedentota > Hydrogenedentia > Hydrogenedentales > VFKU01. Next base: position 2,940 of record VFKU01000558.1, on the reverse strand, counting down.
CTATCCCACCGCGATCGGCTGGCACCCCGCGGAAAAAGAAAAATACGGCGCCGCCCAGCGCGACGCCTGGATGACCGTCCAGCGTGGACACGCAATCGCCAACGGCGTTTACGTCGCCTCCGTGAATCGCGTCGGCTTCGAGCGCCCCGTCGCGGAGCAAGCCGGCCTCGAGTTCTGGGGAAGCTCTTTCATCTGCGATCCCCAAGGCGTCATCCTCGCGCAGGCTTCCACCAACAAGGAAGAAGTCCTCCTCGCCACCATCGATCCCGCGCACCTCGAGACCATTCGCCGAAACTGGCCCTTCCTCCGCGATCGCCGCATCGACGCCTTCGGCGACATCACGCGCCGCTTCATCGACGATATCTAAATGAAGAATCCACCCGCGCTCGCCGCCGCCGCTCCGGCCTACCGCTTGCCCGCCGAGTGGGAGCCCCACGCCGCCACCCTCCTTGCCTGGCCCGTGAACCAAGCCGACTGGCCCGGCAAGTTCGCCCCGATTCCCTGGGTTTTCACCGAGATCGTCCGCCATCTCGCCGCGAGTGAAGCCGTACATCTGCTCATCCCGTCGGCCGCCGCAAGACCCAAGATCGCGGACCTCCTCAAGCGCGCGAACGTCGACGTATCCAAGGTGAGCTTCGTGCCACTCCCGCTCGATCGCGGCTGGATGCGCGACTGCAGCCCCGCCTTCGTCACCCGCGGTTCCAAACTCGGCGCCGTGCAATTCCAGTTCAACGCCTGGGCCAAGTACGACAACTGGAAGAAGGACGCGAAATCCGCGCCCTTTCTCACGCGCCGCGCCAAGGCCAAAGCGCTCATCCCGACGCACAAAGGCCGCCGCGTCGTGCTCGAAGGCGGCGCGATCGACGGCAATGGCGCAGGCACACTCCTCACGACCGAAGAATGCCTGCTCGATAAGAATCAACAAGTGCGCAACCCGGGCTTCACCCGCGCGGATTACGAAGCAGTCTTCGCCGAGTATCTCGGCATCCGCAAGGTAATTTGGCTTGGCAAAGGCATCGCCGGCGACGATACCCACGGTCACGTCGACGACCTCTGCCGCTTCGTGAGTGCAACAAGAGTCGTATTATGTATGGAGAAGGATCGAAAGGACGCCAACTACCGGGCGCTGCAAGAAAATAGCGAACGCCTGCAAGGCGCCAAAACCGCCGACGGCCGCAAGATCGAAACCATCGCGTTGCCGATGCCGGCCCCGGTGATTTTCGACGGGATGCGCTTGCCCGCGAGCTACGCCAATTTCTACATCACCAATAGCCGGGTGCTCGTGCCCACATTCAACGATCCGAACGATCGCACGGCACTAGGAATCCTCGCCGAACTCTTTCCAAAGCGCGAGGTCGTAGGTATACATGCCGTAGACCTCGTTTGGGGCCTGGGAACGATCCACTGTCTCACGCACGAAGTGCCTCTCGCCGGAGCGGAATCCACATGCTAAAGCACTTCGATCCCGCGCTCGCCCAGGAGAAATGGGACGCGATCTTCATCGGCTCCGGCCCCGGCAGCCTCACGGCCGCCGCCATCCTCGCGCGCGCGGGACAGCGCGTCCTCGTTCTCGAACGGCACTACGAGCCCGGCGGGTTCAGCCACACCTTCAAGCGCAAGGGTTTCGAGTGGGACGTCGGCGTGCATTACATCGGCGTCGTCCACAAGGAGCGCGGCGTCGAGCGGCGCATGTTCGACTATATCTCCGAGAGGCGCATCGAGTGGGCGAATATGGGCGACCTTTACGATCGCGCGATCATCGACGGCGAAGTCTACGATTTCATCTCCGGGCCCGATCGCCAGCTCGAGCTATGGATCAGCTATTTCCCGAAAGAAGAAGCCGCGATTCGCAAGTATTGGGAACTCGTGCGCGACTGCGCGCGTCAGGCCGCGCCCTTCTTCGGGCAGCGCGCGTTACCCGCGGGGATAGGCCTGGCGGCGAAACCCTTCATGACGCGCAAGTTTAGCGCGTATGCGCGACGCACGACCTACGAGGTGCTCCGCGAACTCACGAGTAACGAGACACTGATCGCCGTGCTCTGCGCCCAGTGCGGTGACTACGGCCTGCCGCCACGCGACAGCAGCTTCGCGATCCACGCGATGGTCGTGAACCATTACCGCGACGGCGGGAACTATCCCAGCGGCGGCGCGCGCACGATCGCGGACGGTATCATGGAGACCATAGAGTCGCGCGGCGGTGTCGTGTCCGTGCGCGCGCCGGTGACGAAGGTGGTCGTTGAAGGCGGCAAGGCGGTGGGCGTCGCACTGGAGACCGGAGAGGTCGTACGCGGATCGAAGATCGTTAGCGGCATCGGCGTGCGCAACACCTTCCTGCGCTTGATGCCCGAATCGGTCAAAGTCCCCGCCAGGATTCTGCGCGATCTCGATCGAGTGAAACCGTCCTACGGCCATTGCTGTCTCTACCTCGGGCTGAACGCTTCGGCGGAAACGCTGCGCTTGCCGAAGTACAACTACTGGTGCTACGACCCGTGGACCGGGCCGAAGGCGCCCGGCGCGCGCATCGCCGCGGCGTACATCTCGTTCCCGTCGGCGAAGGACCCGCGCTGGCCGGCCGCGCACGGCGATACCGCGACCGTACAGTGCATCGGCTTCGGCGGCTTCGAGGACTTCGCGCAATGGAGCGAGACACCGTGGCGTCGGCGCGGCGAGGGTTACGAGGCGGTGAAGGACGTCTTTCAGGAGCAGATGTTACAAATTCTCGGCGGGCTGCACCCCAACGTCCGCGAGCATATCGAGTGGGCGGAAGTGTCCACGCCGCTTTCGACCGCGCATTTCGCGGGCTATCCGCGCGGCGAAATCTACGGTCTCGAACACACGCCCGCGCGCTTCGCCCTGAACTGGCTCAAGCCGCGCACCTTCCTGCCCGGCCTCTGGCTCACCGGGCAGGACGTGGTCACCGCCGGCGTCGGCGGTGCGCTA
>VFKU01000898.1 GCA_009885415.1 Rhodothermota bacterium | reverse complement strand
GAGCGTGCGCGGGCGTTTGACGATCGCCTGGATCCGCTCGACCGACACGGCAAATTCGCGCCCGGCCACCTGGCCGAGACGGTTGAGCGTGATCACCTGATCGAGGTAGTCCGGCTTTCCGGCGTCCTCGATGTTCACGAACTTGAAGGGCGTCGCGGGCTTTTCTTTCGGCCGCACGAAGGCCATGTCGAGGTCCTTGTCGCGAAGGATCACTTCCCCGGCCACTTCGGTCCCGTCGTCGAGCATAAACTTGAGATCGCGGACCTCGGTCTCCATCTGCACTTCGCCGCTACGCCCGCTTGCGGCCATCATCGCCTCCATCACGGAGGAAGGATCGGTCTCGGAGAGTGACATGATCGTGAGCCCCTCGGGCGAGATGACCGTCCCCGTGGCTTCGACCTTCGATTCGTTGCTGCGCGACGATGACCCGGTAAACGACACCTTCTGGTTGAGGACGATCGCGAGCGTCACCACCGCGCTCTTGTGCGCTTCGAGGATCGCGCGGCCCTTCTCGGCCACCTCATCGGCCCGCGCGGAAGACGCCGTGCCGCAAAGGACGCCGACGATCAGTCCCGCTGTGCAGTATTTCCAGTTTCTCATGTGCGCGCCGTCCTTCTTAGTTTTTGTCCCACTTGGGTTCGAGCTCGACAAATAGCGTGTAAATCCCGCGGAGGACCTTTACGGCCACCGTCTCCGCGCGGCGCTGCTCCACGTCTTCCATCGCCGCCTGTAATTCTTCCACCGTGTTGATCGCTTGGGCGTCCACTTCCATGATCAGATCGCCCACGCGTATCATGCCCAATTCCGCCCAGCTTCCCGGCTGCAACTCGGTCACGAGCACGCCGTGCTGCGCCTCTGCCCACTGCTCGTCGGCCTTGTCGAACATCGTGATGTCGCGCGCGGTGAACTCGAAGTTTTCGTTGCGGTACTTCTTCATTTCACGATCGAGCATCGGCGCGCGGATGAGTTCCACCGGCACCTTGAGGTCCTTGCCCGTCCGGCGCACGGCCAGCTCGATCGTCGCGCCGACGGAGTAATTGCGAATCAGGGTTGGCAGTTCTTCATAATGCTCCGGCGCGGACGCGGTCAGCTTCTGACCGTCCACGGCGAGAATAAGATCGCCCACGAGCACGCCCGCTTTCTCGGCCGAGCTGCCCTTGAAGACCTGCACGACGCGGAAGCCGGTCAACGCCGGATCGCCCATCACTTCCGCCAAATCACGCGTGATCACCTGCGTGTTCACCGGCAGCCACGCCTTCTTTACTTCGAGGCCCGGATCGTTCAGCTCGCGCACGCCAACCTTCACCGCAGTCACGTAACTCCCGGCCTTGCGTTCGAAGGTCGCGAGCACGGGCACCTGATCCTTCTTGTCCTTCAAAAGATCCCCCGTGAGGCGCACGAGGTCCTCGATATTTCCCACCGGCGCGTCGCCAACCCGCACCAAAATGTCGCCACGGCGGATGCCCGGTTTCGCG
>VFKU01000137.1 GCA_009885415.1 Rhodothermota bacterium | reverse complement strand
TCGGGGTACGCCGGCTTGCGCTTCAGGCCCGCGACCACCGCCTCGCGCACGATGTCCGGGAACAGCCACTTCGCATTCGGGTCGCTCTGGAAGAAGCGCTCGACCGTGATGCGGCGCAGATCGACGCCGAACTCCTGCGCGCAGTAGTCGTCGATGCCCGTACCCAGCGCGCGGAAGTACTGCTCGTGCGAAAGTCCGAGCGTGTTCAGCGCGTCATACAGACGCTGTCCGCGGAATTCGCGCAGTCGCCCGGGCTCCTGGCCCAGAAACGCCACGCGCTCCCGCACATTGCCATCCAAAACCGCCATGAGTCTTACTCCTGTTTGTAGTTTTCCTTGAGAAGAGGTCCAGCCCATACCAGGGCCACCACTCCCAACACCGGTTTTTCTTTGCTTACTTTCTTTTTCTCAAAAAGAAAGTAAGTTATTTCAGGACGTGCACTTCCGTCGCGGTCGTGTCGACCTTGAGGTTGATGCCCACGCCGTTACCCGCGGCCGGCGCCTTCACGCTGCCGTTCGTGGCCGACGCGAGCACACCTTGCACGCCGTTGACGGTCGGCGCGCTTCCCGTGTAGCGGAACACGCTCACGCCGCGCACCTTCACCGGGATCGCGACGCTGTTCTCCGCCGCGTCCGCCATCGCCTGGCCGAAGATCACGTCCTCGGCCGCCGTGTCGTTCGTCACTTCGTACGCGCCGCTCAAACGCAGCGCATCGCCCTTCGCAATCGCGATCGTGCCCGTCGCCGGCGTGCGGCACGTCACGATCAGCTCCGTCACCGGGCCACCCACATCACCAAATGCCATTTCGAGTTCTCCTTCTGCCGCGGCGAAACGCCGCCTGATCTATAGGGAAGTTTGTTGCACTTTTTTTCGTCGCCGAGCACTTCACTCCCGCGCGATCGCCATCGCCTCGCCCGCGCGCGAGGCGCCCTCCGCCTCGGGGCGCGACACCGGCAGCGGTGGATACTTCACATCGAAGCGGAGTTCAAAGGCGCGCAGTTGCGCGTGGATTTCGTCGAGCGCGAGGCCCGCGAGCGTCCTGCGCCACACGCGCTCCTCAAAGGCCTCGCCGTCAAGTTCGCGCGCGAGGCCGCAGAGACGCTCGGTCGCGCGGCTGCGCGCGGCCAAGCCGTCCGCAATCAGTCGCGCTGCGTCCTCCGGCGCCGCTTTCGCTGTGTGCAGCGCTTCCGCGATGGCGCGTGCGGCGGACACGGGCAGCTCGGGGGCGGGCGTCATCACGACGCGCGTCGAGCTGCCCGTGCCGCGCAGGAGGAGTGCGCCGCCGTCGCGGGTCCAACGCTCGACGGCGTACTCCCCGGAGTCGATGCATGGCGACGAGGAGGCGTCGAGCCATCGCATCGGATGAGGCGGTTTTTCGGTTGCCCAGGCGCCGGGCGCGAGCGCGACGGCGTCGATGCGCCATCCGCGCAGGTGCCCCTCGGCCTCGAGGCGCAGGTCGAGGTGTTCGCCCTGCGCGTCCGTGTGCCGCTGCAAGACAAAGCGCCCGGCGGGCGCGAAGTCCGATGGTGCCTGGGTTTCAGTTAGCTGCGCGATCTTCCAAAACATGAATCGAGTCTCCCGTTCTTTGTCATTCTGAGCGGAGCGAAGAATCTCCCCCACGACCCGGGGAGAGACCCTTCGCTTCACTCAGGGTGACAAGGTTGTGTGTTTCCTTCTCAGTCTGCGAGCCACCTAGAAAGATTGGTCCGCTTCACTTCCCGATCACCTGCTGCGCGAGACCGACCACGATGCCGACCAAATTCGCCACGAGCAGCATCAGCCCGCGGCCCACCGCGGTCTCGAGTTTCTCGACCCGCTCTTTCACGTCGCGCAGCTTCGTGTCCAACAATCGAAATTCCACTTCGTTCACCTCCCGCTGCGGACAGTCCTCGCAGGACGGCCCCATTACTCTTCCGCCCAGAACCCGCGCGACCACAGCTCGATCGGCCGGTGGTACTCGCGCCGCGCGGCGTGCAGCGCCTCCTCGGGCGCGAGGGCGCGTTGCTGCGCGATGAAGCGCGTGCCCTGCGAGCCGCTCGGCACGACGGAGCCCTCGATGACCTCGAGTACCTCGCGCATGACGTAGTGGCACGCGTGGTCGCCGTAGCTGCGCCCCGGCACGTGGCTGCACGTGCGCAGGTCCTTCGTGCACACCGAGCACTCCGGCGTGCGAAACGCAAAGCCGATCGAGGTGTCGCGGTAGACTCCGCCCTCGATGTTCAGGATGAAGTCGTCGTTCTCGCGCGTCCGCAGCACGTACACGTCCGGCCGCACCGACACCGTGCCGCCGTCGCGATGGAGCTGCGAGCGGAAAAACGTCCCGCGCGGCAGCGAGCCCGTCAGGTCGTGCCGCTCCATCAGCGGACGCCCCGGCGCCAGGCGGTTCACGGTCTCCAGCTCCGCCTCGGGAAAGCGGCTGTGGTGCCGGTCAATCAGGTTGTTGCACAAGTCGAGGGTGAAGACGGCGAACTCCTCGCGCGCCAAGGGACGCAGCGCGAATCGGTTCACCTCCTCCGCGACGCCATCCGCCGGCGCCGCCGCACGAATGCCGACCACCCGCCCCTCCTGCCGAAACACAAACGGTTGCATGTCCACGCCAAACCCCTCCGCATGACTCGATTGGGAAATTGCCTATATACATTGCGAAGCTTGTTGCACTGATTGAGGGATTTGTCCGCAGATGACGCAGATGGGCGCAGAGGAAGGTCAGGAGAGTGGCCCACAGATTTACACCGACTTACACAGATTGGAAGGGCAACCTCACACCACTGTCATCCCGGGGAAAGCGGGATCTCAGGAAATCAACGTGATCGAGCATTCGCACCAACGGACAACCAATCTCGTGGTAGTCTGTTACTCACGAGAATCAAAGCGATGCCTACGAACCCTGAAGATTCGATCGAAGCCACGCCGCTCTGCCCTGGCTGCTTTTACGCGCTCGACGGCGATCCGGACTTCTGTCCCGGCTGCAATGCGCCGCTCGGCATGGCCGTGGGCTTCTGCCCGTATCGCCGGATTTGGGCGATGGCGTATATCTATCGGCGCGGGGCTGAACGCCCTACGAGCCCGATAATCTTGTGTGGGATGATCCTTCTCATGACGAGAATCGCGGGAGAATTCTTTCCGATGACGTTCTTCCTCGGGTCATCGGATTCGCTTTACGAGAGGATCGGGATTTTCATTCTCCTACTCTGTGGCCTCTCGATTGCCGCGGTCGGTACGATTAAGACCGTTCGGAATTACATGGCAATTCGCACGGGGCAGATCGCCCTCCTATCGGACAATAACGGTGGCCCCGATGTTCAGGATGAGAACTCCGATTCCAAAATCTGATCAATATTCGCTCGAACGCCGCTCCGGGAAAGAATGGAACCCGCTCTGCCACGCCTGCGCCGCGCCAGTGCCTCTCGACGCCAAACACTGCCCTGCGTGCGGCACCGTAGTCACCACGGCGGGCGCTGGGATTACGAGCGACAAGCGCGTTTGGATGGCGCAGTTGAGACTGGCCTGGCCAGAAATTCGTCGGTACGTTCTTACGGCGGGTGTCGTGCTCGTTGTGGGCCTCGGCGCTGGCGAAATGTATAGGCGTCGCCCAAATAGGAATTCGGAGCAAACCTCGTGGTTTCTGTCAGAGGATTTTCTTTGGCTCATCGCATTCGCAATTGTCAGCCTTGGAGCGATCATAGTCCTTCATCTCGCAAGTCGTCGCCTGATAAAGAAAATGAAGAATCTCGACAAGACGATAAACGACGGCTAAAGACGGTCGCGCGGGAGCGCGACCCTCCCCTCCGCGCAGACACGATCGAAATTTCGTGAGATCCCCGCTTTCTCGGGGATGACAAATGCGGGGTCATCTGTGTTCATCCGCATTCATTTGTGGGCAAAGTGCTCTTGACCTTAATCTGCGCCCATCTGCGTCATCTGCGGACAAGGTTTTACCCGTGCCGTCGCATAAACCGTTCCATGCGATTCAGGGCTTCTTCAATTTTCTCGTAAGCCGTGGCGTAAGCCAGGCGCACAAAGCCCGCG
>VFKU01000660.1 GCA_009885415.1 Rhodothermota bacterium | reverse complement strand
GGGGAGAAGGTCGGTCTCATCGGCCGCAACGGCTCCGGAAAATCCACACTCTTCCGCATCATCACCGGCGAAGTCACCCCCGACGCCGGCAACATCGAGCGTATGCGCCGCGCGCGGCTCGCCTGTCTCGCCCAGTTGCCCGAAGTCCATGCCGATAAAACCATCCAGGAGATCGTGCTCGACCATTTCAGCGAGATCACCGATCTCGAAGCGCTCCTGCAGCAACTCGAACACCGCATCGCCGAAGGCGACGAATCCGCGCTCGACCCCTACGGCCACGCGCAACATGAATTCGCCTTGAAGGGCGGCTACGAGTTCCACGCCAAGGTCAACCGCGTCCTCGGGGGCCTCGGTTTCGCCCAGGACGAATACGCCATGCCCTTCAGCGCCCTCAGCGGCGGACAGCGCACCCGGCTCATGCTCGCCCTCGTCCTCCTCGCCGACGCCGACCTCCTCATGCTCGATGAACCCGAGAACCACCTCGATCTCAACGCCCGCGAATGGCTCGAAGACTTCCTCAAGTCCTGGCCAAAGACCCTCATTATCATCAGCCACGATCGCCGCGTGCTCAACGTAGTCACCACCCGTACCATAGAAGTCGAGCGAGGAAAAACGCGCAGTTTCCCCGGAAATTACACCGCCTACCAGAAAGAAAAGGCCCGGCTCGTCGAAGAGCAGGAGGAAAGCTTCCGCCGCCAGCAGGAGGAAATTCGCCGCGAGGAAGCCTGGATCGATCGCTTCCGATACAAGGCCACCAAGGCCAAGCAGGTGCAAAGCCGCATCAAACGCCTCGACAGAGTCGAGCGCGTCGAGGCGCCGCTAGCGCAGATGAGCAGCGCCGTCTTCCGCCTGGGCGACGTCGTCCGCAGCGGGCAAATGGTCCTGCACGGCGACGCGCTCGGAATGCGCTACGGTGATCTTCAGCTCTATAAAGGATTGAACATTGAAGTCACCCGCGGCGAGCGGATTGGCATCATCGGGCCGAACGGCTCAGGCAAGTCCACCCTCCTCAAGCAGCTCGCCGGCGAACTCGAGGGCGGCGCCGGAAAAGTCGAGTACGGCTACAACTGCAAAGTCGCCATGTACGACCAGCATCACATGACGCTGAACGCGGAGCGCGACATCCTCGGCGAAATGGAGGCGGCCTACCCGCAATACGGCCGGACCAACCTGCGCAGCTTCATGGGCCGCTTCCTCTTCACCGGCGACGACGTCTTCAAGAGCATCAGCCGGCTCAGCGGCGGCGAGCGCAGCCGCGTCGCCCTAGCCAAGCTCGTCCTCAGCGAGGCCAACGTCCTCCTCCTCGACGAACCCACCAACCATCTCGACGTCACCTCGCGCGAGTCTCTCGAAACCGCCCTCGAAAGTTTCCCCGGCAGCATCGTGATGATCTCGCACGACCGCGCGCTGCTCGATCGTCTCGTGGATTCTCTCATCATCATCGGCGACGGCAAGGCGGAGAAATTCCTGGGCAACTACACCCACTACAAGTGGAAGCACGACGGCCGCGGCATCGAGGCCGAGCAAGTCGCCGCGCGCGACGTCCTCAAAATCCGCCGCGAGGCCCCCAAAACGCCCCGCCTAAAAGACCCCCGCGCCGACGAACGCGACAAACGAAAACGCACCAAGCGCCTCGCTGAACTCGAAGGCTCCATCGCCGCCCTCGAAGAACTCCTCGACGCCTTCGACGCCCGCTTCGCCGCCCTCAATCCCTCCGACCCCGCCCCCTGGGCCGCCCTCGCCGAGGAAAAAAAGGGCTATCAGGCCGATCTGGACGAGCTTTACGCCGAATGGGAAGAGCTGAGTCAGGAAGTTCCGTCCTAAAGCGCTTGCTTCCCCAGCGTTTGAGCGGTAAAATCTCGCGGGCCTAGATTTTGTTGTCATACGAACTGCCCGCCTGAAAACGCCTCCCTCTCGCAATAGGAGATGCTCGCATTGGCAACTGTTGAAAGTCTAGGACTCACCCGCGCGGGAATCACCTCCGCCGCCTCCATCATCCACAACCCGTCCTACGACGACCTCTTCAACTACGAGACCGAACCCGGCTTGCAGGGTCTCGAACGCGCCACGCTCACCGAATTCGGCTGCGTCTCCGTCGACACCGGCAAGCACACCGGCCGCTCGCCCGGCGCGAAGTATTTCGTCGAGGAACCCTCCAGCCAGGCCAACATCTGGTGGGCCGGCCCCGGCCGCCGCGGCTCCGACAATAAACTCATGCCGCTGGAAACCTGGAAGCACTGCAAGGACCTCGTCCTCAAACAACTCAACGGCAAGAAGCTCTACGTACTCGACGGCTTCGCCGGCACCAACCCCGAGACCCGCCTCAGCGTCCGCGTGATCTGCGAAGTCGCCTGGCAGGCACACTTCTGCAAGAACATGTTCATCCGCCCGACCGCCGAAGAACTGAAAACCTTCAAGCCCGACTGGACCATCCTCAACGCCTCGAAGACGGCCTGCAAAGATTGGAAAGATCACAAAGGTCTGACCGGCGAAGAGTTTGTCGCCTTCAACGTGGGCGAACGCACGACCGCCATCGCGGGCACCTGGTACGGCGGCGAGATGAAGAAGGGCATCTTCACCATGATGAACTACTTCCTGCCGCTCAAAGGCGTCGGCTCCTTTCATTGTTCCGCCAACGAAGGCAAAAAAGGCGACACCGCGCTCTTCTTCGGCCTCTCCGGCACCGGCAAGACGACCCTCTCGACCGACCCGCAGCGCGCGCTCATCGGCGACGACGAACACGGCTGGGACGATCAAGGCGTCTTCAATTTCGAAGGCGGCTGCTATGCCAAGTGCATCGACCTTTCGAGGTTCAAAGAGCCCGAGATTTTCGGCGCCATCAAGCGCAACGCGCTCCTCGAAAATGTCGTGATCGATACGCAAGGAAAGGTCAATTTCTCCGACGGCTCCAAAACCGAAAACACGCGCGTCTCGTATCCCATCGAGCACATCGAAAACATCAAGCGCCCGGTCTCCAAAGGCCCGCACCCGAAGACCATCATCTTCCTCACCGCCGACGCCTTCGGCGTGCTCCCGCCGGTCTCCGTGCTCACGCGCGATCAGGCCATGTACCAATACCTCATCGGCTACACCGCAAAAGTCGCCGGCACCGAAATCGGCGTGACCGAACCCTC
>VFKU01000896.1 GCA_009885415.1 Rhodothermota bacterium | reverse complement strand
TGATGGCCAGCGGCAACATGGACAGCAGACCGGCGATTCCCACCATCAGGTATTTGCGTTTGAACATTTCCGAAAACATGCTGGAGATGCTGAACGACTGGTCTAAACCGAAGAAAATCAGAAGGTGCACGCAGGCGTAGAAGAAGGCAAAGAGTCCGAGCGTGCGGCGGGAGGAAATGATCCCGTTCCACCCGGTGATCTTTCGCAGTGGCGTCACCAGCAGGGTCAGCATCAAGAAGACCAGCGCCAGCATGCCGGTCGTGAGGATCGCGAATTTGACCGGGTTGGCGCCAAGGTCGTGGTGCCACGCGTCCCAGCCCAGCAACGTAAGCGGCACGGCGCCGTTGACGAGCACGAGAAACGTACCGTATCGGATAGTAAAACCCTTCGTGACGGCTCTTGCCATCAGAAATTCGCCCGCAGATCCATCCCCGCGTACAAACCGGCCACTTGTTCCGCATAGCCGTTGAACATCAGGGTTGGACGCCGTCCCGGTTCGCCGATGCGCTGCTCAGTGGCCTGGCTCCAGCGCGGGTGATCCACCCGCGGGTTCACGTTCGCATAGAAACCGTATTCATTCGGCGCGGATTCGTTCCAGGTAGTGCGCGGCTGTCGTGCCACCAGCTTGATCGTCACAATCGACTTGATGCCTTTGAACCCGTATTTCCAGGGTGTGACCAGCCGGATCGGCGCGCCATTCTGCGCAGGCAGCGTGCGGCCATACAGCCCGCTCGCCAGCAACGTCAACGGGTGCATCGCCTCATCCATTCTCAAGCCCTCAACGTACGGCCACTTGAGCACACGGCGCCGTTGCCCCGGCATGCGCTGGGGATCCAGTAGAGTCTCGAAGGCGACAAACTTCGCGTCGCTGAGCGGCTCGACCGCGTTAAGAAGTTTGGAAAGAGAATAACCGACCCACGGGATGATCATGGACCATCCCTCGACGCAGCGCATCCGGTAGATCCGTTCCTCCGGCGGACTGATCTTCAATAAATCGTCGAGATCGAAAACCTTCGGCTTTCTGACCAAGCCCTCGACCGACACTTTCCAGCCTTGGGTATCGAATGTGGCCGACGCCGCTGCCACTCCTTCCTTGTCCGTCGAGAACTCATAGAAATTATTGTAGTGCGTGATGTGGTCGAGGGACGTCGGCGGGTCCGTTACACTAAAGTTGTTGTCGACCGCCGCCGTAGCGGGTGTAGTCAGCCCCTCGATCAATGGCGTGTCAACCGTTCCCGTGGACACAGGATTGAGCCGCCGATACACCAAGCCGGTGGCCACGGCCGTGGCCGCAACGACTCCAGTCCGCATAAACGTCCGGCGGTTGAAGTAATCGGCGGGGTCGGTGATCTCGCTGGCGGGTATTTTATTTGAAGAGGTCATCGGACGAACAATGAGTGAAACGGCACCGGCAGATTAGCAAGATTTCAGGAACAATCTACCAGATGGCGGCATCGGAGGCTAACCGCTCGTGCCCGCGAGCAGGGGCGAAAAACGCTCTCCCTCGCAAGCCCTAAAGATCGGGAATCGCTGCAATCTACGATAGTTGCGAGGGAGAGGTGAACCGATGAAGGGGACTGAAAAGCTAGCAAATCGTCAGAAGAAGTGGCAATGTCGCCGATCTCAGACGAGTTCGTAAGACATTGTCCCGCAATAGGTACGAGTTTTCGGGAGGGACAGTTGCTACATGGAATTCGGATTGCCGAATTGGGTTATAGTTGTTACGGAGGTCTGCAGAATGAACCGGACAATTCGCCTAGTTGTGATTGCGGCGACCCTTGGATCGGCCTTCTTGTCGGGACCCGCCGGCGCCTATGTGGAATACGCCTGTTCGATGAGCGGCAACGTCTCGTCGTCCTGCTGCTGCGCTCCGGCCTCGAAGGATGGTTGTTCGACCGTGCAGCAATCGTGTTCGTGTTGCAAGGTTTTGGTGACTGAGCGCACGGAAATCCCGGCGCGCGTAATCGTTTCAAGCGATACGGTAAAAACGTTTTCGATTCCCCTTGTTGCGCCCGATGCAATTCCCGTAAACCATTGCAGGCTGACCGCTCCGATAAGCGGATCTCTCTCGCGTCCACCGTCCTCGCCCCTCTACATTCTAAATTCCGCTCTGCTTCAGTGATTCTGCGCTTCCCTCGATGACCGCGCCAGGTGAACTGTTTTCACCCGGCACACCAGGAGCCCACTCTGTCATGAGGAAAGCATCATGTGTACGCCATCGTTCTGTTCTGCGCTGCGAAGACGCCGCGTGCCGCTACCGAAGACTTTGGTTTATCTCGTCGCCATCTTTTCGTTGATCGGAGGGATGCCGGCAATCGCGCGTCCGGACGAACTCTCCGGCACAGGGCCGATTGATTCCAAAGGTAATTCGATCCTTATCGCACTCGATGCGCCGCAGGGATCGAACGAATCCATCGTCGAGAACACTCGCAATGACGCTCTATTGGCTTCAGACGGAACACTGTCGCTGGAGCAACTCGTTGGAGAAGTAATCAAGCGCAATCCATCGGTGGATCAGGCGACTCAGTCCTTGCGAGCCGCGTCTGAACGGCCCGAGCAGAAGAGGGCCCTGGATGATCCAATGTTTACGTACATGCTTGGCCCGGGAACGCTTGGGTCGAGGAATTTCGATACCGCGCAGAAATTCGAGGTGTCGCAGTCCTTCCCGTGGCCGGGAAAACGGCGCTTGCGCGGGGAGGCTGCGCAGCACGATGCGGACAGCATGCGCGGCGATCTCGAAGTGGTGCGCGAACAGCTTGCGTATCTGACACGAGCGGCCTATGTTGATCTTTGGCTCGTCGATAGGGCCTTGGAAATCAATGCACGGAACCAAAAACTGCTCACGGAATTTGAGAAGAGCGCCGAACACAAATACGGGGCGGGGCTGCTTCCCAAGCAAGACGCGGTGCAAGCCAAAGTCGAGCGCGAAATGCTGCGTCACGACGGGCTTGTGCTCGCGCGCAATCACAATCGCGCAGTGGGGAGAATAAACACTCTGCTGAACCGAAACGCGGACGCAGCGCTTCCGCCCCCCCCGGAGTTTCTATCCGATCCCGTGCCGCCACCGGCGCTTTCTGAACTTCAGGCGGCGGCAGAAGAGAACCGTCCTGAATTACGGGGAATCGCGTCTCGGATTCACTCGGCGGAAGCACGAACGTCATTGGCGCGCAAGGAGTTCTATCCGGACTTCTCGGTCATGGGGTCGTACGACAGTTTTTGGAGCGAGAAAGAACTGAAGCCATCGATAGGGTTCAGCATCAATCTGCCGATTCAGGTGGGCCGCCGCCGGGCGGCAGTGACGGAAGCCAAAGCCGAACTCGCGAGCGTCGAAGCGCAAGCCCGGAAACAAACTCGGGACATTCTGCTGGAAGTGTATGAGGCGCTCGAAGACGTTCAGGAGAGCGTTGAAAGCGTGACGCTCTACGAAGCGCATTTGTTGCCGGCCGCGGAGGAGAACCTTGAATCGGCTCGGTCGGGTTATTCGTCGGGGGTAACTGACTTTCTCGCTCTTGTGTCCGCACAAAAGTTGCTGATGGACACGACGCTTCGCGCGAAGGAATCTCTAGCGGCGTACCACAACGGTATGGCCAAACTCCGACACGCCATCGGTAAATCGATCACCGATTCGGCGCTCGCGGTGGAGTAGTTCCCATGAACTCTAACTTACGCAGGGTATTCGGATGGTCGTTGGCGGTAATCGTGCTTGGTGCCGGCGCAGGAGCGGCGTGGAGGTACCGCGCGGAAGTGCGCCACTGGGTGACGGAGTCGCTTCCAAATCAAGGGGGCAAAACCTCGCGGATGAAAGGCGAAAAGGAGAAACCGGCAACGCCTCCTCAAGGCGGGGAGTCGTCCGGCAACGTGACGCGAGTCAACGTCGATGCGAAAGGGTTTTCTCCTGAAGCGATATCGATCGCCGCTGGCACAGATCAAGTGCTTGAGTTCACGCGCACAGAGGAGAAAACGTGCGCGACTGCGGTCGTCTTCCCGGAGACCGGAAAGCGGTTTGATCTGCCGCTCAACTCGCCGCTCCGCGTGCCGATCTCAATCAAGCCGGGCGAGACAATCTCGTTTTCATGTCCGATGGACATGTATCACGGGAAGGTAACCGGCGCTGGTGCAGCGGAAACGCCGAGTCCGGCTCGGCTGGAAAGCGGGGCGCACGATGGGTCCGAAATCGCTTATTGGACCTGTTCGATGCACCCCTCGGTGAAATCACAGATACCGGGGAAATGCCCGATCTGTTCGATGGACTTGATTTCAGTGACGCATGGGGAAATCGATACCGGCATCATCCGCGTTGATGCGCAGCGGCGCCAGTTGATCGGCGTAACAACAGGCGCAGTGGCGCGGCGGGATTTGGACGACGAGATTCATGCAGTCGGCCGCGTAACGGTCGATGAATCGCGATTGACCGACGTGACGCTCCGCTTCGAAGCGTATATCGCTCAGGTATTCGCCGACTCTACCGGGAAAGCGATCCGGAAGGGCGAGCCGATGTTTACCTTCTACAATCCGCAGGTCTGGGCGTTGCAGGAAGAGTATCTGGAAGCAATCCGACGCGCGTCTGGGGAGCATGCGTCAGGCGGCGACCTGGCGAGGGCAGCGGAGACACGCCTGCGTCTGTGGGGGATAGACAAAGCACAGATTGAAGCGTTGCACCAACGCGGATCCGCGGCGGAAAACCTGACGGTGAGCGCCCCGATCACGGGGACGATTTTGGAGAAGCACATCGTCGCAGGAGGCGCGGTGATGGCCGGGCAGCCGTTATACCGCCTCGCGGATTTGTCCACCGTGCGAATTGAGGCCGAGGTCTACGAGCAGGACATTGCGCGTATGGCGGTGGGCCAACACGCGAGTATGTCGCTCCAGGGTATTCCGGGGCGCGAATTCGAGGGCACCATTTCGTATGTCTACCCCTCGCTTGACGCGACGACACGGACCGGGCGCGTGCGGTTTGATGTGCCCAACCCGGACGGTGCGCTGAAGCTCGACATGTATGCCGATATCCGGGTCAAGCTGCCACTCGGGGAGCGGCTAGTGGTGCCCGAGAGCGCCGTGATTTTCGCGGGATCGAGCCACGTCGCGTTCGTCGATCTCGGCGAGGGCCGTCTGGAACCTCGACGGCTGAAGGTGGGCGCGCACACCGCAGATTATATCGAGGTGCTTGAGGGACTCAAGGAAGGCGAGACCGTTGTGACTTCGGCAAACTTTCTGATTGCGGCGGAGAGCAAGCTGAAATCGGGAATTGAGAAATGGTAGACGCCGAAGAATCAGTGAAGCCGGGATTGGTGGCACGGCTGATCGCGTACTGTGCAAACAACCCGCTGCTGACGATCCTGTGCGTTGCGGGACTGTCGGGCTGGGGCTACTACTCGCTACGGAGCGTGCCGCTGGACGCGATCCCGGATTTGTCAGACACGCAGGTGATCATTCTTACGGAGTGGCCAGGCCGAAGTCCGGATTTGGTCGAGGCCCAGATCACGTATCCACTGTCGACCTCGCTGCTGGCCGCGCCGAAGGTGGAATTCGTGCGCGGGCAGTCGTTCCTCGGATTGTCGTTCGTCTATGTGATTTTCGAGGACGGGACGGACATCTATTGGGCGCGGAGCCGGGTGCTCGAATACCTAAATTCGATGGCAGCGCGGCTGCCGGAGGGCGTGAACCCCTCGATCGGGCCGGACGCAACTGGAGTAGGGTGGGTTTTCGAGTATGCGGTGGTAGATCGGACGGGCGCGCACAGCCTGGCCGATCTGCGATCGATCCAAGACTGGAATGTACGGTATTGGCTGGAAGGCGTGGAGGGCGTGGCCGAGGTCGCGTCCGTGGGCGGCTTCGTCAAGCAGTACCAGATCACGCTCGATCCGACGAAGCTCCGGGCTTACGGAATTTCACTGGAGGATGTGAGCGAGGCGGTGAAGCGATCGAACATCGAAGTGGGCGCAGGCGTGGTGGAGGTGGCGGGGCACGAGCAGTTCATCCGAGGACGGGGCTATATTCGCTCACTCGACGACATCGAGATGATCCCACTCAAGCTGGGCGCGGGAGGCGTGCCGGTTTACGTCCGCGACGTGGCCGATGTGCAGCTCGGGCCCGACATGCGCCGCGGGTTGGCGGAACTGAACGGCGAGGGCGAGGTGGCGGGCGGGATCGTCGTGATGCGTTACGGCGAGAACGCGTTGAACGTGATCCGGCGGGTGAAAGAGCGCATTGAAGAAACGAAGGCGTCGCTGCCACCGGGCGTCGAAATCGTCGTGGCCTACGATCGATCCGATCTCATTTTGCGCTCGATCGCTACGCTGCGGCGCACGCTGATCGAAGAACTGGTCATCGTGAGCGTGGTGATCGCATTGTTTCTGTTGCACCTGCGATCGGCGCTGGTGCCGATCATTTGCCTGCCCGTCGCGGTCTTGCTCGCGTTCATTCCCATGGCGCAGCAAGGCCTGACCGCGACGATTATGTCTCTGGGCGGTATCGCGGTCGCGATCGGGGCCATGGTTGATGCGTCTATCATCATCATCGAGAACGTGCATAAGCGTCTGGAGACTTGGGAATCGGCGGGGCGGCCCGGTCAGCGGAAGGCCGTCATCATCCACGCGATGCAGGAGGTGGGCCCGAGCATTTTCTTTTCGCTGCTGGTGATCACGGTGTCGTTCCTGCCTGTGTTCACCTTACAGTCCACGGAGGGGCGCTTGTTTCGTCCGTTGGCCTTCACGAAGACCTATTCGATGGGCTTTGCCGCGATGCTCGCGGTGACTCTGACCCCGGCCTTGGCGGTGCTGTTCATCCGCGGACGCATACTGCGCGAAGAGCAAAACCCGATCAACCGCTTGCTGATCGCGGTGTATACACCGGTGGTGCGGTTTGTGGTGTGGGCACGGTGGGCCGTGGTGGCGGTGGCGATCGCGGCGGTGGCGGCGACGGTACCGGCCTTCCTGAAACTAGGCAACGAGTTCATGCCGCCGCTGAACGAGGGGGCGATTTTGTATATGCCGACCGCCCTGCCGGGCATGTCGATCACCGAGGCGACGACAATCCTTCAGAGCATGGACCGGCAATTGAAACAGTTTCCGGAGGTGGAGACGGTATTTGGGAAAGTGGGCCGGGCGGAGACGGCGACGGATCCCGCGCCGATGTCGATGGTGGAGACGGTGGTGGTATTAAAGCCGGAGAGCGAGTGGCGGCCGGGGCTGACGTATGACGCGCTGATCGACGAGATGGATAAGAAACTTCAGTACCCCGGGATGCCGAACATCTGGTGGATGCCGGTGCAAACGCGTACGGAGATGCTTTCGACGGGGATTCGCAGCGCGCTGGGCATCAAGGTATTTGGAAAGACGCTTGAGGAAATCGAACGGACGGCGGTCGCGATCGAGGGGGCGCTGAAGGAGGACCCGCGGACAGCGCCATTTACGCGGAGTGCGTTTGCCGAGCGGGAGGCGGGTGGATATTTCCTAGATTTCACGGTGGACCGTGCGCGCGCGGCCCGGTACGGGCTGCGCGCGCAGGATGTGACGGATGCGCTGGAGACGGCGGTGGGCGGGATGAATGTGACGCAGGTCCTCGAGGGACGCGAGCGGTACTCGGTGAACGTGCGGTATGCGCGCGATTTCCGGGAGGACCCCGAAGCGCTGAAAAAAATCCTCGTGGACACGCCGGCGGGCGGGCCGATCCCGATGGACGCGGTGGCGGACATCGCGTTCAACACGGGCCCGCCGGTGGTGCGCAGCGAGGACGGGCAACTCGTCGGCTACGTTTTTGTCGACGTGGCGCGCCGAGGCATCGCGGACTATGTCGGCGACGCGCGCAAGGTCGTCGCCGAGCGGGTGACGCTGCCGGCGGGTACGGGCGTGGAGTGGGCCGGGCAGTTCCGCTATTTCGAACGGGCGAAGGAGCGCTTGAAGGTGGTGGTGCCGGCGACCTTGGCGATTGTGTTCCTGCTGCTGTATCTGAACACCCGCTCGATAGTCGAGACGCTGATCGTGATGCTGGCCGTGCCGTTTTCGCTGATTGGTGCGGTGTGGCTCTTGTACCTGCTCGATTACAACATGAGCGTGGCCGTGTGGGTGGGGCTGATCGCGTTGGCGGGGCTGGACGCGGAGACGGGCGTGATCATGCTGCTGTACTTGACGCTTGCGCACGGGCGGCGGACGGCCGAGGGAAAACTGCGAGATTTTGGAGATCTACGCGAGGCAATCGTCGAAGGCGCGGCGCGCCGAATCCGGCCAAAACTGATGACGGTGTTGGCGTTGTTCACGGCACTGATACCCGTGATGCTGAGCACTGGGACGGGCGCAGATGTGATGAAGCGCATTGCAGCGCCTATGGTGGGTGGAGTAGCGACTTCATTTCTATTGGAGTTGACGGTATACCCGGCACTCTTCGCCATCTGGAAGCGCCGGTCATTGCGAAAGGAGGTTGTTGCTAGCGACTAAGCCACGCACCTGAACTCTGTCGGCCGGTCCGGGACATATAGGTCTCGATAAAGTGTGCCTTCGGCAGGCAAGACTCGGGATTGAATCACAGAGGACTCTAGATCAGAAAAGGTTACTGGAGAGATTCTAGATCGGCCCGACTGGTCGAGCTGCTTCGCGTAAACGACTTTCACCAAAGATGTGAACGCTTTGCGAGGTCTCAGGAGCGGTTCGCATGGACGTACAGGAACGACGGCCGCGCGTACAATACAATCGTGCGCTAGGAGTTCACGTTCTCATATGTCCGAAGTGCTGATAGCCCGCGAGCCTCTCATTCGTTTCGCCTTCTTCTTGAGCATCCTCATCGCGATGGCAGCCTGGGAGGTCGTTTCGCCTCGGCGCCGGCGCGAAATCCCTCGTTTGCTCCGCTGGTCGAACAATCTCGGCTTGGTCGTGATCGACACGGTGTTGGTCCGCCTCATTTTTCCTGTCGTGCCAGTGGGTCTTGCGCAGGTCGCCGAACAACGAGGGTGGGGTTTGCTTAATGTGCTCCATGCGCCCTTCTGGCTTGCCCTCGTGGTGTCCCTGCTGTTGCTCGATCTCGCAATCTATCTTCAACACGTGATGTTCCACGCGGTGCCCGCGCTTTGGCGGCTGCATCGGACGCACCACGCTGATCTGGAGTTCGATGTAACGACGGGACTACGTTTTCACCCCGTCGAGATACTGGCGTCTATGGGTATCAAGCTCGCAGTAATGGCCGCACTCGGGCCGCCTGCGATAGCCGTGCTGATCTTTGAGGTGTTGCTGAACGCCACGTCCATGTTCAACCACAGCAATGTGCGTATGACGGCCGGCGTCGACCGTGTGTTGCGATTCTTCGTTGTGACGCCCGACATGCATCGGGTTCATCATTCGATCCGTCCGCAGGAAACCAACAGCAATTTCGGATTCAACCTGCCCTGGTGGGATC
>VFKU01000122.1 GCA_009885415.1 Rhodothermota bacterium | reverse complement strand
GCCGATGAGCAGGTTGTACGAACCCGGCGCGCCCGGATGCGACACAAAGAGATTGGCCTCCAGGTAGCTGTCCGGACGCACGACGACCCGGTGCCCACCCTTCGCATCCGGCACCCGATCGAGCGCCGCCTGAATGGTCGTAAAGGCCGTCGCCCACGTCAGGCCGTCGCTGTTGTCGCCGAGCTTGGAGACATACAGCGTCGCGCCCGCGTTGCCCGAGAAATCGCGCGCTTCCGGGTCCCAAGTCGCGGCCTGAGACCCTAGGCAGACGACCCAAAGAACGCACACCAGCCCCGCGACGGTCCCGCGCATACTTGGTTTCATCGTGCTCACTCCCGATACGTCTCTTCGACGTTGTGGTCCGTGCGCGACCACGCGGGGACGCCCGCAGGCGGCCGGTTAAAGCCGCATGTTCGCGCGGGCCTTCTCCATGTTCGCATCGAGCGTTTCGTCCTTGTGCAGAAGGCCCTTGAACTTCTCGATGTCCTGCGAGATGAAGAGACCCTGGCCCGAGGCAAAGGGCTGCTCCGGATCGCCGTGGTAGAGTCGCCCGGCCGTGTACACCTTGCGCCCCTCGACCCGATCGACCCAGCATTCGGAAATCGCGATGGTGCCGAGTGGAAGTTTGCGATGAAAGTTGATTGTGATTGACGCCGCCAAGACCGGATGCCCCGCGATCCACGCGCTGACACCCATCGCGTGATCGAGGACGGCCGCCATACTGCCGCCGTGCGCATGCCGCGGCGGGCCCTCCGCGAGCGGGCCATACCAGACCTTCGCAAACAAGCGCCGATCCGCCTCGCGCACAAACATGCGGATGCGCAGCCGCAGACCCTCGGGGTCGCCCTCGATGAACGATGCGCCGCCCGTCGTGCTGAACGGCATTTCGATCGGCGACCACCCCTCCTCGCCGGGTATCGACTCGATCGACGGCGGGACCAATTTGGATACTTCCATCAGACGCTCAAGGTTGACGCGGCGCGTCAGACCTCTTCCCCTTCGAGCAAGAGCTTGCGGTAATAGTCGCCGTAGCTGACGCCCTGGCTGTCCTTCATCATTGCCAAGGCTGTGCGCGGATGCTTGTTCAAGATGCCCGCGACCATGTAGGGAATGTAGTAGCCCCATTTGAGTTCGCTCTGCATTTTCAGGAAATCCGTCTCGATCAGGTCGAGCACCGGCTGGACGTTGTAGCGCGGGTTTTTCAGAAAACCGAGCAGCAACTCCGTCGTGCAATTCCCCGCCGCGCGGCCCATCCCGTAGACGCTGCCGTCGAGGTAATTGATTCCGCGAATGATCCCCTCGATCGTATTCGCGAAAGCCAACTGCTGGTTGTTGTGGCAATGAATGCCGACCTCGATTTTTGTGCCCTCGAAGGCTTTCAGGTACTTGTTCGCCAGGTACTGCACCTGCTCGCTGTAGAGGTACCCGAAGCTATCCACCAAATACACGACGTCGAAATCCGTCTCCGCCAGTTGGCCCAGCGCCTCGTCCAAGTCCGGCTCGAGCACATGCGACACCGACATGATATTGACGCACACCTCGTAACCCTGCGCCTTGGCGTGCCGCCCGAGATCGATCGCCTTGTCGATCTCCTTGCAGTAGGTCGCCACGCGGACCATGCTGACGATCGATTCCTTCTTCGGAATGATGTCCTTGTAGTCCGTCCGCCCGACGTCCGCCATCACTGAAACCTTCGACCCGCCCTCATACGCCACCTCGCGCAGGTATTCCTCGTCGCAGAACTTCGCCGGGCCGAATTTCTTTACGTCAAACTGGCTCTTGTCGCACTTGTATCCCAGTTCGCAATAATCCACGCCCGACTTCGAGCAGGCATCGAAAACACGCTTCACCTGCTCCGTCGTGAACTTGTGATCATTCATGAGGCCGCCGTCGCGAATGGTGCAATCCAGTATTCGTATCTGTGGACGGTACATGCCGAAAATACTCCTGTGATGGGAAAATCGAGGCACTAGGCTACCCATCGGGGCCGCAGCGTGTCAAGAATTTCCCCGAGCCCGCGCTCAACGCCCGCCGCGCGACAACGACGCCCGCCAGCTCTCATCGTCGCGCGCCAACACCATTTCGTCCACGAGGCGCGACGCAATGTTTCGCATTCCCAGAAGGTCGAAGTGCTCGCCGGCCGCGAAGTTCTCCGGCCGAAGGAGATCCGTCATCGTGATGAAGCGCACACCTGGATCGCCCCCAAGCGCCCACCGCAGGGTCGTGAAATTCCAGTCTTGCCGCGCCCGCCGATCCGGCGTCTGCACCGTGTAATACATCACGCCAATGCCGTGCTCGCTCGCCAAGCGATCGATCGCGTGGTACACGCCGATCAGCGGGTGATCTTCCTCCAAGCTCGGCTCATACGTCCGCTCGCCCCACTTCCGGACGGTTTCGATCCACGCCCGCTGCTCCTCCGGAGTCCTTTGCTGCAGCCCCTCGGAGAATTTCGCCTCCGCGCCCGGACGCTCCACCTCAAGCCCGAGCGCCTCCTCCGCCCGCAGCTTGAGCCCGTTCAAAAACGCCTCGCCATTCGAATCGAACAGCGCCCCGTCCAACTTACGCAGCAGAATTCCGGGCCACGCGACCCGCCGATCCGCGCCTGTCAAGCGTACGGCCGCAGGAATCTCATTCCACCGGCAATAACGCTCCAACTCCGGGAACATGTTCGCGCCGTTCCGGTTCCAGTTCGGACCGAAGGCCCGCAGATTCAGCGGCAGCACCAAGAGGTCCGGAGGGTGGTCGAGCAGCTTGTGCAACAAGAAGTAATACTCGTAGCCGTTGAACCCCGGGAAGTGAAACCCGGCTATCCGAATATCCTCGATCCCTTTTTCGCGCGCGGCATCCCGCATCGCCGAATCCATGGACGCCGTCGATTCACCGCGAGACACGTGCGTCGAGTCGCCTAGCACCCACACCGTGAACGCCTTCGCGGAGGGATACGGCTCCATCCCCTCGGCGAGTCGCTTTTCGAAGAGCGGCAGCATCGTCCCCATCGGGCCCGCGCCCTCTTCCATGATCTTCTTTCCATCCCATAGATAGAGCCCGCTGAGCAGCGCCCCTATCAACGAGGCGACCAGCGCCAAGGTGCTACCCAGTGTCGCCGCGGAAGCGATTTGGCGCCGAAAGAAAAACCCGCAGGCCAACAGCAGGAGCGAAATCGCCGCGCAGACAACAAATGTCGCTAACACCATGTCACGCATCCTGTCTCTAGAATTGGAAGTAAATGAACCGCTGCGCGTCCGACGCACGCAGAAAGATCGCAACAATCACCACCACGTACCACATCGACTTCACGCCCAAAAAGCTCTCGGCCCACAGGCGCTGCAAGCGAGGCACCGCGCCCAACACGTGCGAAACCGCCGCCAACGCTATGAGTACCACAATGTCCGTGGGCACGGACTGCAGCGGCGTATGGAAGTCCGCCAATTGACGCAGCCCCGTCCCAAGCTTTGCGATCGACTCCGCGCGAAACGCCATCCACCCCAGGCACACCAGGTTAAACGTAACAAACCCCGACAGCACTTTCGGCACCGGGAACGATCGCCCCGGATCGCGGAAGAGCGCCCGGTGAACGATCAGCCAGGCACCATGGAAAGCACCCCAAATCACGAAGTTCCACGCCGCGCCGTGCCACAGTCCCCCGAGCAGCATGGTCAAGCCGAATTGCAGGCTGTCCATAGGTTGTTAGCGCGGAGTGTTTGTGATAGATGGTCGGGGCGGCGTCCGGTTCCCGCGAATCAGGCGAATCAGGGGGTCACGGTCAAGGAGGCAATGGGTGGGAGAAATACAGTTTGAAGTGCCGTTTCTGCGACGTCAAGCTTCGCTTTTGGATCTGGACGCGCAGCGCCACGGGCGCGGGTCTGGCGACCGCCTGACATTCGCTGGACTCCCGGCCCACGGCGGTCCAAACTCACGGCATGAAGCGCCTCTTTCTGCTCGACGGCATGGCTCTGATCTATCGCGCCCATTTCGCGCTGATCGCGGCACCCATCCGCAACTCCAAAGGAGTCAACACTTCCGCGCTTTACGGTTTCATCAACACCCTGCTGG
>VFKU01000217.1 GCA_009885415.1 Rhodothermota bacterium | reverse complement strand
GCAGCAGGTAGGCCGGGTGATAGGTCACGCGCAGGGGGATGCCCTGGTAGAAGTGCCACTTCCCGCGAAGTTTTCCGGTGGCTTCGTCCGTATTCAACAGCGTTTTCGCGGCATGACCGCCCAACGCGCAAATCACTTTCGGTCGAATCAGCTCCAACTGCCGCACCAGAAACGGCTCGCACGCGCGCTTCTCGTCCGGCGTCGGGTCCCGGTTCTCCGGCGGCCGGCACTTGATCACGTTGCAGATATATACGTCCTGCCGCCGCAGCTTCATCCCTTTCTCGATAATGTCCGTGAGCAATTGCCCCGCCTGGCCCACAAAGGGAATGCCCTGCTGATCCTCATTCGCTCCGGGAGCCTCGCCGACGAAAACCAATTGCGCCGTGGGGCTCCCGTCCGAAAACACCGTCTGCGTGCGCGTGCGGCACAACTCGCACTTCGTGCACCGGCTGACCTCGGCCGCGAGATCGGCCAGCGCCGCTGCTACATCGGCCGGTGAGGCGGCTTGGGCGGGCTGGGCCGCTGCGCCGGTCGAGTCGGATTTGTCGGGCAAGTCGGACGTGTCAGGCGGAATCTGTGAGGGCGCGCGCGCCGCCGGCCGAATGCCGGCAAGCAGTTCCGCCGTGCCGCGTGAGAGCGCGATGGTGCCCTTGCGCGGGTTCGCGGCGCCCCGTACCAGCGTGGCGACATCATCGAGGATTTCGTTGAATAACTCAGGATTCATAGGCGGCAACCGGCGGCGATCATAGCACTACCCCGCACGCAGGCCCAGATTCCCGATCAACTCGCCAAGCCGGGCCGCCGCCGCCGCGCGCGAGTGGCGCTGCTCGACGCCGCGCCGCGCCGCCGCACCCAGACGCGCCCGCAGCGCGGCATCGCCCAACATCCGTACCGCAGCATCCGCGAAGGCCTCCACGTCTCCGTCGCGTACGACCAATCCACTTCCGAAAATCCGTCGCCGAGTTCTTCGTCCGGCTTCTTATTGTTTTTCAGCGCCATCAATCCGTTTTCGCAAAGCCAGGTATTGACGTGAAACGCGCGGCGAAACGTGTTGAAGCCGTGGTCGGAGAGCACAACGAGCAGCGTGTCGCCGTCCACGTGCTCGAGCACGCGCGCCAGCAGCGGGTCGTAGAGCTTGTAGTGTTCCTCGATTTGGCGCGTTAACTCCGGCGCGCGTTCGCGGT
>VFKU01000465.1 GCA_009885415.1 Rhodothermota bacterium | reverse complement strand
GCGTCGACTCGCGCTGCATCCTCGAAGTGATGGGCGCGGAGCGCCTGCTGGGCCGCGGCGACATGCTCTACCTGCCGGCCGGCCGCGGCAAGCCTATGCGCTTGCAGAGCGCTTTCGTGAGCGACCAGGAAATGAACGACCTTATCGCCTACCTCAAGACCCAGGCGCCGCCGCAATACCGCGACGAAATCGCGAACTACGGCAAGGCCAAGGACGCCCTCCTCGAAATCAACGACGAAGACGACGAACTTTTCGACGACGCCGTGCGCGTCGTCACCGAGACCGGCCAGGCCTCGATCTCGATGATCCAGCGCCGTCTGCGCGTCGGCTACACCCGCGCCGCCCGCCTCATCGACATGATGGAGTTGCGCGGCATCGTCGGCCCACACCTCGGCAGCAAGGCCCGCGAAATCCTCGTCGCGGCGGGCCGCGAAAACGAGGTGGCGTAATCGTGATGCGCGAATGTGGAAAAACCCTCGCCGCACGCCGGGTTGACCTCGGCCTGAGCCGCGAAGAAGCCTACAAGAATTTCCGCGTCCCGCTCACCTTCATTTGCTCTATCGAAGACGGATACGTCGAGGGCCTCCCGCCGCCCATTTACGCCCGCGGCTTCATCAAGACCTACTGCGAAGCCCTCGGCCTCTCCGCCCACGCGACGCTTGACGCCTACGATGATCAGCTGAACCGGCCCCTCGGTCCCTTCGCGCGCCTGCGCATCGCTCGCCGGGCGAATCGCCCTGCCTGGTTCGACGACGCCGTCATGTGGACCGCGATCGCCGGCGTCGTCGTCCTCTGCTGGATTTCCTACAGCCTCGTCGTCCGCCCCGGCGTTTCCCGCGCCGACACCAGCGTCCAAGCGGAATCCGTCGAGCTCCCGGTAAACGACCCCTTCGCCGCGCCCTGATTCCGCGCCTCGTGCTGCATGAATCGCGCTGGCCCATTTGTTATCATGGCGGCGTGCGGAGCGGAGATCCCGCTCCCCTAAGGGTGCCCACGCGCATCGCCGAACTTCCCTCGGACCGATGAACCTGCCGAACCGCCTCACCGTCATCCGGCTGATCCTCGTGCCGGTCTTTGTCGTCCTGCTCTCCATCGAGAGTATCCCCACCTACATCCTCGGCTATATCGTGTTCACCGCCGCCTCCATCACCGACTACTGGGACGGCCGCATCGCCCGCGAACGAAACCTCATCACCAATTTCGGCAAGCTCATGGATCCCCTCGCCGACAAGGTGCTCATGGCCGCCGCGTTCGTCATGCTCATGAAAGTGCCTTCGCTCAGCGTGCCCGCCTGGACCATCGTGGCGATCCTCGCGCGCGAGTTCCTCGTCACCGGTGCGCGCTCGATGGCTGCCGCCGGCCCGGAGGGCCAGGTCATCGCCGCCAACGTCTGGGGCAAGTACAAGACCGTCATTCAGATGATCTACATCTACACCTTTCTCCTCTTCGCCATCGTTTCCCTCGCGCTCGAACGCTGGCTGCCGGACTACCTCGAACCCTTCGGCACCGTGCTGCAGTGGGCCTCGTGGGGCGGCATTGTCTTCGTCGCCGCCTTCACGTTCTATACCGGCATCCAGTTTGCCCAGACCAACTGGAAAATATTCCGCACCGAGAGCAGTTCCTGATCGTGGCCCCCGCCGCGCTCTCCAAACTCACCGTCAACCTCGGCCACTACGCCGAAAATCTGCGCACGCTCCGCGCGCGCCTGCCCCAGACCTGCGCGATCATGCCCGTCGTCAAGGCCGACGCCTACGGCCTTGGCGCCGTGCCGATTGCGCGCCGAGCCGCCGCCGAGGGCGTCGCCATGCTCGCCGTCGGCTCCGTTGCCGATGGCGTCGCCTTGCGCGAAGCCGGCATCGAGTTGCCCATCCTCGTGCTCGTGCAGACGCGCGACGAAGACCTTGCGCTCGCCGTGCGCCACCACCTGCGGCTTTCCATCTCCGATTTCGCCACCGCCGAGCGCC
Organism: Rhodothermota bacterium; assembly: GCA_009885415.1. Lineage (GTDB taxonomy): Bacteria > Hydrogenedentota > Hydrogenedentia > Hydrogenedentales > VFKU01. The sequence goes on along the minus strand of VFKU01000465.1, from coordinate 10,266 downwards.
TGGGCGACATCGCCCGCCGCGCACACACCGTCACGCACATCCACTGCGAAATCGACACCGGGATGGGCCGGCAGGGTTTTCTGGTCGATCAGGCCGCGGGCGAACTCCGCAATCTCACGCGCATCTCCCATGTCGATATTGAAGGCGTCTATACCCACTTCGCCACGGCCGACACCCCGGCCGACGGCTTCGCCGAGACGCAGCTCCGCGCCTTCACCCAGCTTGTGCGCGCTCTCGACGCCGACGGCGTGCCTTACGAAACCGTCCACGCCGCCAACAGCGCCGCCGCGCTTTTTCTGCCCAACAGCCAGCTCGACATGATCCGCCCGGGCCTCGTGACCTACGGCGTGTGGCCCGGCAAAGAGCGCCCCTCCGACTGCCCCTTCCGGCCCGTCGCGAGCTGGACCACGAACATCGTCCTTATTCGCCAGCTCCCCGCCGGCGCGAGCATCAGCTACGGCCGCACCTACATCGCGCCCACGCCGCAGCGCATCGCCGCGCTCCCCATCGGTTACTCCGACGGCTACCCGGTCTCGCTCTCCAACAAGGCCGACGTGCTCGTGCGCGGGAAACGCTGCCCCATCCGCGGCCGCGTCACCATGAACGAAATCCTCATCGACGTCAGCCACGTGCCTGGCGCAGCGCCCGGCGACAAAGCCACGCTCATCGGCGCGGAAGCGGGGGAGACCATCACCGTTGAAGAACTCGCCGCGACCGGAAATCTCGTGCAGCACCGCATCCTCGCGGGGATTGGTCCACGCGTCGCGCGCGACTACATTCCCTGAACCGGCCGTGCCGGAAATTTACTACATCGACGGCTACAACCTGCTCCACTCGAAGCCCGAGTGGAGCGCGCTCGCTGACGAAGACCTCGAAGCCGCGCGCGAAGCCGTCGTCGAGGCGGTCAACCGCTGGACGCAGACCCGCGGCGGCCGCGCCTGCGTATTCTTCGACGGCCAGGGTCGCCGCCACGAGCGCATCGCGCACGATCCCGGACGGCCCGCCGTCGAAGTCGTCTACACCTCGAGCCACCTCAGCGCCGACTCGCTCATCGAGCGCGGCGTCTACACCGCCGAAAAACGCTACAACGTCATCGTCGTCACCGCTGACCGCGGCATCCGCGATTTCTGCCTCGGCCTCGGTGCGCTCAGCATGACGCCCGACCACTTCATCGCCGGCCTCAGCGGACCGACAACCGCGCGCCCACCCTCGCGCCCCGGAAAATCCGTCGGTAGCGTCGAAGACCTCCTCGACGAAGACTCCGCCCGCCACCTCCGTGAACTACGAGATCGAATCGAGGACCAAGACTGAAAAGCCTGGCAAGCTCGCCAAGAGGCGAGGCCGACAGAATGTTCAAAGCCCCCATAGATCCCATCATTCCCATCCGCGGCCTAAAGCAGCTCCCAGCCCGCCACCCGCGAAACCGCCCCCTCGACCACGCACGCCGCCGACAACTCCGGCCCGGCATCAATCGCGATCACATTCCACCGGCGGCATTCTTCTGGCCCGCCCTTCGCGCGCAAGATCGCCGGCGGTTCGCCCGCAAGAAACGACACCTCAAAGCCTTGCAGCCCTCCCGCGATGCCCTCTCCCAGCGCCTTGAGGTACGCTTCCTTGCGCGTCCAGCAGCGATAAAACGCCGCCACGCGTTCCGCCGGCGTCAGCGACATCAGCCGGGATTGCTCGCCCTGCGCGAACTGCCGTCGCGCGATCAGTTCCATGTCCACGTCGCTGCGGTGCGCCTCGACATCCACGCCCAGCGGCCGACCGAGCGCCACGCCCACAATCGCTACGTCGCCGGTGTGCGAAAAATTATGCTGTACGCCGCCCGGATTTTGCACTGCGGTGATGAAGGGCTTGCCACGCGAATGCCGGCCGAACTCGATCGCTTCCGGCGCGATCCCGAGGTAGCGCCCGAGCACGCGACGCAGCCGCCCGTGTCCCACCTCATAGCGCCGCCGGTGCGCCTCGATTCGAATCCCCGCGGCCCGCTCACGCTCGCGCGAACTGAGCAAGGCCTCGAGCGCGTCGTGCTCCGCCGCCGAAGCCTCGAGCGAGAAGCGCCACAGGTGTAACTCGCCCGCCTCGATCGCGGTAGGGGAGTCCGGCGGGGCCGTCCACTCGATAGTGCGCAATCTCGTCCAATCCCGTGGCGGTTGAGCTGCGATCAACGCGGATTACTTTGACTCGATCGTGCAGTCCGGCAGCGCCGTAGTCAATTCTTCGATCGCGCTCTTGACCAGGCCCGTCCCGCGCAGGTCGAGCTTCTCAAGCGACCCCATGCCCCCAAGAATCTCCACCGCATCCGCGGCCAGCGGCGTGTTCCTCAGACTCAATACGCGCAGGCGAGTCATGCCGCGAAGCGGCTCGAGGCCCACGAGCGAAATCTTCGCATCTTCGATAGCGAGCTCGCGCAGGCCCGTCAGCATCGCGACGTGTTTCATTTGCGTATCTGTAACGCCCGCCCCGCTTAACGACAGCCCATAAAGATCGTCCACGTCCAGCGTCGCCAAGGGGACGAGGTTCAGCCGCTCCGCGCTCGGGATCGTCAGTTGGAGGACATGCTCGCCCCCGAGCGACATCGGCCCGCGCGCGTCTCCGTGCACGCGCCACTTCCCTTCCGTCTTGTCCCATGCGCGGATGCTCAGCGTGCCCAGCGTCTGGTTGGCGGGAAAACGGATGACCCGCGGTCCCGGCGCGCCCGACGCGCGCGCCGTATCGATTCGGTCCTGCGGCGCGGGATTGGCGACGATCGACGGTGTGGGCGTCGGGTTCGAACTCATGCCGAAATACCCCAACCGGACAAATTGGTACAAGACCGCGAGTAACGCGACGACCGAAACGCCGACCAGAACCACGAAACGTTTCGGCACCGTCGTGCGCGAACGCGCGGCCGAGAGTTTGGCGCGGTCCTCGACTCGGCGCAGGCGATCCATCTGATCCGAAATGAGCCTGCGCAATTCTTCGGCCTGCTTTCGCGTCTCGCGCAGCGCCTGTTCGCTGGAGTCCTGTTCGGTTTGTAGCGACTCGATCTCGCCGAGCAGCGCAGCAGAATTCTCTTCCGCAGCGTTCTCGTCGCGCAGTTCCTTCAGTTGCGCCTGTAAACGCAGCAACGTCTCCTCGCGCCGCACGCCTTGTTCGGCGGACTGGCGCATCTGCGTCTCTTTCAGATCAAGTTCTTTCCGGAGCGCGTGGAGCTCCGTGTGTGTACTCTCGATGTCCAGAACGATGCCCGTCGTGTCCTCGATACTCGGCAACTTCTCGTCCGCGCTCCGGCCGGCCGCGCCGATCGCGAGCGCCACGGTCCGATTCGGCGCTGCCGGCGCTGCCGGCGCGCTGGCGGGCCGGCGTTCCAGCGCGTCCATGCTTTGCCGCAGCGATTCGAGCAGTTCGTCCCGCTCGGCCGAGGGCCGGCCCGGGCCCTGTGCCTTGGCCCCCTTCTCTTCGAGTTCCTTCTGGAGTTGGTTGACCAGTTCCCGCGTCCGGCGCAGTTCTTCTTCCTTGTCCAGCCGCACACGATCCAATTCCTGCGTCAAAAGTTTTTCAGCGTCTTCGCGGCGCGCGGCCTCGGTCTGCATGGCCTCCAGCGATTCCTGGAGTTTCCGCAATTCGCCGTCGCGGCGCCGCGCGTCCTCCTCTGTCTTGCGCACGGCCCCGGCGCGCTGTTCGAGTTCGCGCTCGAGTTCTTCCATGTCGCGGCGCGCCTGATCCATGGCCTCCGCGCTCGCGCTCTTGAAGCGCTCCAGTTCCGCGTGCAACGCCTGCTCCGATTTCACTTTCTGCAGCGCCTCCGTCTTCACCCGCTCGAGGTCGGACTGCAATTTGTCGATGGCCGTCTCGCGCAGCGAGGTACGCGCTTCTTCCGTTTCGACCACGCGCGCCCGCGCCGTCAGTTGCTGGCGCAGCTCTTGCACCTCGCGTCGCGCTTCGTCCAGCGCCTCGGTGCTCAGCGTGCGCATGCGCTCCAATTCCTGCTCGAGCGACGCCTTCGAACGCGCCTTGTCCGCTGCCTCGTGCTCGCGCGCACTCAGGTCCGCTTGCAGCTTCGCAATCGCCTGGGCCTGGCCGCCCTGGCCGGATTCTGCCGCACGCATGGATTCCTCGCGCTCGGCGAGCTGTCCGCGCATGCGTTCGAGCTCGCGCCGCGCCTCGTCGAGGGCCTGCGCGCTCGCTGTGCGGATGTGCACCAATTCCGACGAAAGCGCCGACTCGGAGGCCGCCTTTTGTTCGGCGCGCGCGTGGGCCTCGCTCAGTTGCGACTGCAAGCCCGACATGGCCGACTCGCGCTCGCCGCGCCGCGACTCAACGTCGCGGATCGCCGTTTCGCGCTGCGCGAGTTCGGTCTGCATTTGGGCCATCTCGGCCCGCGCCTTCTCCAGCGCCTCCGCGCTCGCGCTCTTGAAGCAGTCGAGTTCAGAGGCCAGCGCGGCTTCCGATTGCGCCTTCTGTTCGGCGCGCGCTTCCATATCTTCCAGGCGACGCTGCAAGCCGTGAATCGCCTGCTCCCGATCGCCGTGGCCCTTTTCCACTTCGGAGACCAGCGCCTGACGCCGCGCGAGCTCTTCCTTCAGCCCCGCCATTTCGCCGCGCGCCTGCTCGAGTGCCTCCGCGCTCGCGCTCTTGAAGCGGGCCAGTTCCGCCGCCAGCGCGGACTCCGAGGCCGCCTTTTCTTGCGCCTGCCGCCGCATCTCCTCGAGCTGCCCTTGCAACTCGCCGATCGCGCGCTCGCGCTCCGCCCCGCCCGATTCCGCCTCGCGGAAGGCCCGCTCCCGCGCCGCCAGGCGCTCGTGAAGTTCGAGCATCTCCGAGCGCGCCTTCGCCAGGGCCGATGCGCTCGCCGTACGGAAACGATCGAGCTCCGCCGCCACGTTCGCCTCCGAGGCCGCGCGCTCCGCCGCTTGTCGCTGCAAGGCTTCGAGCTCCTGGCGCGTCTTTACCATCGCCGCTTCGCGCGCGGCCGTGCTCGCTTCCGCCTCGGCCACCGATCGCTCGCGCGCATCGAGCGTCGCCTGCAAGGTCTGCATGTCGAGCCGCGCTTCGACCAGGTGGTTCTCGCCCGAGTGCTGCGCCGCGCGCAACTGATCGAGTTCCTTGCGCAACGCCCGGCCCTCGGCCGAACTCTCCCGCGCCTCGGTCGCCAGCGTGTCGAATTTCACCTGGAGCGATTGGATTTGTTGCGCACGTTCCTGGTTTTGAGTTTCCGCATCGCGGATGACGGTCTCGCGGGCCTCGAGGTTCCGCTGCAAGTCCTGGATTGACCGCTTCGCCGTCTCCATCTCAATCGACTTGCGCAGATCGATTTCACGCAGCCGCTGTAATTCCTTCGTCAACGTCTTCTCGGAACTCGCCGCGCGCTCCGCATCGGCCTGCACCCGTTCGAGCTGCGATTGCAACTCGCGGATCGTCGCCGCGCGTTGCGCCTCGCTTTGTTCCGAGGCCTTGATCGTCCGCTCGTGATCGATCAGCGCCTGTTGCAGGCCCTCGATTTCGCGGCGTGACGCGTCCAGTTGCGATTCCTTCTCGCGCTCGAGGCCGCGCAGCCGCTCCAAGTCCTCCGCGAGCGCCTTCTCCGAGGCCTCCATCGCTTTCGATCCACGCCGCGTCGCGTCGAGTTCCGCCTGCAATCGCGCCGTCGCCGCGCGACGTTCCGCCTCGCTCTTTTGCGCCACTGCGATCAGCTTTTCGCGGTCCTGCACCGCCGCCCGCAGCGTGTCCATTTCCGTGCGCGCGCGCTCCAGTTCCGCGGTCTTATCGCTTTCGATCGTCCGCAGGCGATCCAGTTCGCCGCTCAGCGCGGATTTCGACTTCGAGGTCTCCAGCGCCTCGCGGCGCAGCGCATCGAGCTCGACTTGCAGGTGCCCGATCGTTTGTTGCCGCTCCGCCTCGCTCTTTTCCGACGCCGCGATCACCTGCTCGCGATCGCGCAAGGCCGACTTGAGCGAGTCCACTTCGCCGCGGGTCTGGTCCAGGTTCTTCTTTGTTTCACCCTCAATCGCACGCAGCCGGTCGAGTTCCGCCGTCAGTTTTTTCTCGGAGTCCGCCGCTTCGCTCGCTTCCACCCGCAGCCCGCCGAGCTCCGCATGAAGCCGATTGATCGTCTGCGCGCGTTCCGCGTCCGTCTGTTGCGCCGCCGCGATCGCCTTCTCGCGCAACTCCAGCTCGCGGCGCAGCGCGTCCATTTCCTGGCGCGAACGTTCCATCGCCGCCACGCGCTCCGCCTCCGCGACGCGAAGCCGGCCCAGTTCCTCCGCCAACTTGCGCTCCGAGGCCGAGGCGTCCGAGGCTTCCCGGCGGATCGTGTCGAGTTCGGATCGCAGCCGGCCCATCTGTTGCTCGCGCTCGGTTTCGCTCTGCTCGGCCGCCGCGATAGTTTTTTCGCGCAGCGTTAGCTCGAAGGCCAGCCGGTCCATTTCTCCGCGTGCTTGATTCAATGCCGCGCCCTGTTCCTGCTCGACCGACTTCAGGCGCTCCAGTTCCGCGCCCAACACCTTCTCCGACTCCGACGACGTCTCCGCTTCCTTGCGCAGCCGTTCGAGTTCCATGTTCAGTTGGCGCAGCGCCTGCTCGCGTTCCACTTCACTGACGGCCGTCAGCGTGAGCGCGTCCTCCCGCGACTTGAGATCTTCGGCGAGCCGGTGCATCTGCTCGCGCGCGTGTACCAGGTCCCGGTTCTTCTCGTCTTCGATGAACCGAAGCTTCTCGATCTCCGTGGAAAGCTGCTTCTCCGATTCCGAAGAGAGGTCCGCGTCGCGCCGCGCGCGTGTCAGTTCCGAGAGTAGGCCCGACATTGCCTCCTCGCGCGCCGTGCTGCTTTGTTGCTCGCGGCGGATCGCCTGCTCGCGCTCATCGAGCGAGCGCTGCAGCGCGTCCACTTCCAGCCGCGCGCGTTCGAGTTCCACCGCGTTTGCCGCGTCCGCCTCGCGCAACCGTTGCAATTCATGGAGCAAGGCCTGGCTCGAATCCAAGCCGCTGCGCTCCTCAGAACGAATTTGTTCGAGGCTTTGCGCGAATTCTCCGATGCGGTTGTCGAGCACGCCGGAATCTTTCGGCGCCTCCATCACCGCGTCCCGAAGCGCCGCGTTAAATCCCGGTGCCGGGAGGGTTGGCGCTCCGCGCCCGAGCGATTCCAGCAGCGCGCGCACTTTGGTCTCTTGCTCGTCCAGGTGCTTGTGCAGATCGCGACGCTGGACCTCGTTGAGCAAGTCGTTCAGTGCATCGCCATTGTGCCGGATCGCCGATAAGCGCTCCCGCACGCGTTCGCACGCCGCCGCCGCTTCGTCGGCGCGGCCCATCATGTACAAGTTGAGCGCCTCGAACATGGCCACACCTGCGCTTTCGGGCATGGACTGTTCGAGTTCGAGCGCGAGATTGAAGGAGGCCCCGTATTGCTCCCGCCGCAGTAAGTCCCCGGCCGTCTTGTACTTATGTTCGGCGTCGGCCGTGTACATGGTCCCCCGTATGGCCGTTTTTACCGGCGCACCTGGCATTGAGCAGTCCCCCACTTAGGACTATACCGTATTTCGCCCTGATTTCGCGGGGTCTCGGGCCCGGCGCGCCCCGATCCACCCGCGCCGCGCCAATTTTACGAGGCCCGCTGCGCCCTGCGCAACCCCATTAAGCCCACGGATTTGGTATACTTCACAGGTATCCAGCCTGGATGCTCGATATTCCCGGGGGAAGCCGCGTTTTCAAGGGGGCATACGTGGCCCAAGACAGCGCCATGCTCGTCGTCGCCTGTAGTTGCGGGCAGAAAATGAAAGTGCCCGCCGAGGCGCTCGGCAAAACCGTCACCTGCGTCAAATGCGGGGAGCGGCTCCGCATCTCGTTGGACACCGCCGACCCCACGGATACGCCCCCGGTCGCCAAGCGTCCCGAGTCCGCTGCCAAACCGGCCACGCCACCGTCACCCGGTTCGCCCGCATTGCGCCCCGAGTCCGATGCGCTGCGTCTCCTGCGTCAACACGGTCTGCTGAGCGATCGCGCCGTCGAAGAGGCCGCCGTGCTCCAAATGGACTTCCCCCGGACTCAGTGGGACCTCCTCATCGACATCGGCCACCTGAGCCCGCTCGACTTCCACACGGTCATGGCCAAACAAAAGGGCATCGCCAGCATCGACCTGCCCAATTACCACATCCCACGCGAAGTCCTCGATCTCGTCCCTGCTGACATGGCCGCGCGCGGCATGTTCATCCCCGTCGACCGCCTTGGGAAACTGCTCACCCTCGCCATGGCCTGCCCGCTCGACACCGACGTCATCGCGGAGGTTGAGCGTTATACCGGCCTGCGCGTCAAGCGAATGCTCACCACCGTCGAAGACATCCGCCGCATGCTCGATTCCTCCTATCCGCAACACAACCGAATCATGTTTCTCGGAGAAAACGGCGCGCCCGCCGTCTTCAAAGAACTCGAAACAGTCCTCGCCACGAGCCCCGTCGCGCGCCGCGTTGCCGAGATCGATCATTTCGCGCCCTTCGCGCAGACCGCCAAAGAGGTGCGCGACGTCTTGGCATCCAACGCCAACGGCCGCTCGCTCCGCGCCATCGCCGACGCGATTTCGCTCGATCCCATTTCCACCGCCGCCGTCCTGCGCGTCTCCAATTCCGAGGCCTACGGGTTTCCGCACCGCGTCGACGGACTCGGCCTTGCCTGCACGCTGCTCGGCCCCGCCGCCGTCGGCCGCGTTCTCCTCGGCGAAGCCGCGGAGGATTACCACGCGCTCAAAGACGGCTTCGACTACGAGGCCCTGTGGCTCCGTGCGCGGTTCTGCGCAGAAGCGGCCCAAGCCATCGCCATGCGCATCAACGCGCAGACCGCCATCACCGCCTACACCACCGCGCTCCTTCACGACCTCGGCCGCCTCGCCCTACGCCAGGCCGCGCCCAACAGTTACCCGCGGCTCACGCAAGGCCTCACGGGCGCCGCCCGCACCGAAGCCGAGGAGCGGCTCTTTCACCTCGCCGCCCCCGAGGCCGCCTACCTCCTCGCACGCAAGTGGAACCTGCCGGCGAACCTCGCTGAAGCCATCCGCTACCAACGCGCCCCCGAGCGCTCGCGGAACGCCCGCGAACTCAGCACCATCCTTGCGCTCGCCGTCCTCATGGCCGACGCCTTCGAGATGAGCGCCAGCCTAAATCTCGATCGCGCCGAACTCTATTACGTCCCCCTAAACCTCACCCGCGCCGACACCGTCGACGCCTTCCAAGAGGCCCACGCCGCCGTCGCCCCAGCCCCCGCCACCGTCTAATCGACGCGCCTGCTACGGGAGGGTCGAGCTTCCGCTCGACCGAACGCCCGCCGATCACCTAAAAACGAAAGCCAAGTTCCCCGCCCACACATCCCATTCTTCCTCTACTTCCCATTCCTCCCATTCTCTTTCTCGGTCTTCCCGCTCCCACTTTCCACGCTTGAGCCAGCCCCCAAAAAAAGGTTATGATCTTAACTAAGTGACGCGCTCCGGCGCGCCGAAATTTCCCCGCCCAATCCGCGCGGGGCCGCCCGCTAACCCCGCATAGAGGATGACGTCGATGAAAGTTGCAATCTTGATGAAGCGCGTCCCCGACACGGCCTCGGTCTTGAAGATCAGCGCCGACAACAAGTCGGTTGATACCACCGGCCTCAAGTACGTCATGAGCCCCTACGACGAACACGCGATCGAAGAGGGCATCCAGCTCCGAGAAGCCGGCAAGGCCACCGAAGTCATCGTCGTCACCATGGGCCCCGAAGGCAGCCAGGAAACCATCCGCACCGCGCTCGCCATGGGCGCCGACCGCGCCATCCTCGTCAAGGACGCGACCGCCGGCGTTAATAGCCGCGGCGTGGCGATCGTCCTCGCTGCCGCGCTCAAAAAGGAAGACGTCCAACTCATCTTCGCCGGCAAGCAGGCGGTCGATGACGACGCCTCCCAAGTCCCCGAGCGCGTCGCTGAAATTCTAAACATTCCGCACGCCTCCGTCGTCACCGATTTCGAGTTGAACGGCGCCTCCGCCGTGGTCGATCGCGAAATCGAAGGCGGCAGCTATAAACTCGAAATGACACTCCCCGCGCTCTTCACCATCCAAAAAGGCATCAACACCCCGCGTTATCCGACCCTGCCCAACATCATGAAGGCCAAGAAGAAAGAAATTAAGGAATTCTCGCTCGCCGATCTCGGCATCAACGCCGCCGACATCGCCTCGGGCATCACCATCGAAAACCTGGCCCTGCCGCGCCAGGATCGTCTTGCCAAGGTCCTCCAAGGCACCAGCGAAGAACGTGTCAAGGCCCTGC
>VFKU01000056.1 GCA_009885415.1 Rhodothermota bacterium | reverse complement strand
GGCGGGGATTGCGCGGCCGATGTTCGCCTTCGTCGGGTCGTGGCCGATGGTGCTCGTGTTGCGCTTTACCGATCGCGCGGGCAAGGGGCTGCGATCGTCGCCGCGCGATGCGATGTTGGCGCGCGCCATCGCTCCGGAGCAGCGCGGGTTGGCCTTTGGATTTCATCGCGCGATGGACAATCTCGGCGCCGTAGTGGGGCCCGTGTTGGCGGCTGCACTGCTGGCGGCGGGGGTGCCGTTGCAGCAGGTGTTTCTGTGGGCCTCGCTCGGCGGGGCGGCGGCGGTCGCGGGCGCGATGCTGGTGCGCGAGCCCGAGCGCGAATTGACGGAATCGCGTCCCGCGTTCACGTGGACGATGGTGGGCATGCCGCCGGTGTTCAAGCGCTATCTCCTGGTGCTCGCGCTGTTCACGCTCGGTAATTCCTCCAACATGTTCCTGCTGCTTCGCGCGCGAGACCTGGGATTGTCCGAGGCACAAGTCCCCCTCTTGTGGGCGCTTGTTGCCTTCACGGCGTCGGTGTTCTCGACGCCGCTCTCGGCCTTGAGCGACCGTTGGGGACGGAGCCGCCTCATCATCGCGGGCTGGCTTGTGTATGCGGGGTTCTATCTCCTGCTGGGGTTGGACGCTCGGGCGGCGCTGCTTTGGCCGCTGTTCGCGGTGTATGGGCTCTTCATGGCGCTGACCGAGGGCGCGGAGAAGGCCTTCGTGGCCGATGTTGCCCCGCCCGAGGCGCTGGGCACCGCCTTCGGCTGGTTCAATCTGACCTCGGGCTTTTTGTTGTTGCCCGCGTCGCTGATCTTCGGCGAGATCTGGCAGCACGTCAGCGCGGAGGCGGCCTTCTGCTTCAGCGCGGCGTGTGCGGGCGGGGCGGCGGCGCTGATGAAATGGTGGGTGAGAGGCGATACGCCGGTTCACGCGTGACTGTTCTTGAACCTCGCCGGGCGCGCGCCCTACCATAGAGTCGCGTTTTAGCCGTTTCTCCAGCCGTCCTCCCTAGGATCCATGATCGCTTTAGTCGAGTCGTATCGCGCGGGCCAGTTGCGCCGCGGTGTCATCCTTCCCAATATCGTTTCGGGCGTGATCGTCGGTGTGGTTGCGCTGCCGCTGGCAATGGCTTTCGCGATCGCTTCGGGCGCGAAGCCCGAACAGGGTTTGTATACCGCAATCGTCGCGGGGCTGTGCGTGACGATTTTTGGCGGGAGTCGCGTCCAGATCGCCGGGCCGACGGGGGCCTTCATCGTCATTCTTGCCGGCGTTACGGCGAAACACGGCATCGAGGGCCTGCAGATTGCCACGCTGATGGCCGGCGTGATTTTGCTTGTGATGGGGATCACGCGCCTCGGGGGCGTGATCAAGTTCATTCCCGAGCCGGTGATTATCGGCTTCACGGCCGGTATCGGTGTGATCATCTGGGTCGGGCAATGGAAAGATTTTTTTGGCTTGCCGGCGGTGAGCGGCGACCACTTCCATGAAAAGTTCTGGCATTTGCTCCAGGCGTTTCCGCACCTGAATTGGACGACGACCGGCTTCGGGATGGTGAGCTTGCTGCTCACGGTGCTCGCGCCGCGGGTGTCGTGGATGAAGCGGATCCCGGGTCCGCTGATCGCGACGGTGGTGGCGACCGCGCTGTACATGACCTTGCGTCCCGAGGGCGTCGCGACGATTGGCAGCGCCTTCGGGGGCATTCCGCGGGCGCTTCCGAAGTTTGGCCTGCCGGAGTTCGATTTCTCGAAGATCTCCGAGTTGATGGGATCGGCATTTACGATCGCCATGCTGGGCGCGATCGAATCGCTGCTTTCGGCGGTGGTGGCGGACGGCATGGCGGGCACGAAGCACGACTCGAACCAGGAGCTGATCGGGCAGGGTCTCGCCAATATCGCGGTGCCGTTTTTTGGCGGCTTCGCGGCGACGGGCGCCATCGCGCGGACTGCGACGAATGTGCGCAACGGCGGCACGAGTCCGATCGCCGGCATTACGCACGTCGTTACCTTGGTGCTGATCATCGCGTTTCTCGCACCGCTCGCGTCGAATGTTCCGCTCGCCGCGCTTGCGGGCATTCTCTTTGTCGTGGCATACAACATGAGCGATCTGCGGGTCTTCGCGAAGTTGCTTCGCCGCGCTCCGACGCCGGATATCGCGGTGTTGCTCGTCACCTTCGCGCTGACCGTGTTTGTGGATCTCGTCGTCGCGGTGAACGTCGGCGTAATCCTTGCCGTCCTACTTTTCATGCGTCGCGTTGCGTCCACGGTCGAGGTCGAGAAGATGGAAGGCGACGATATTCTCGAAGAACTTAGCCGCGCGGGCGTGGTCGCGGTGCCGAAGGGCACGCTGGTGTATTCAATCGATGGGCCGTTTTTCTTCGGGGCGGTGGAGAACTTCGAGCGCGCGCTGGCGATGACGCACACCGACCCGGGCACGCTCGTGATTCGCCTCAACCGTGTGCCCTTCATGGACATTACCGCACTCATCACGCTCGAGGAAGCCGTGCATGACCTCGACAAGCGCGGCGTGCATGTGGTGCTGTGCGAAGCGAAAGAGAATGTGTTGGCGAAGCTCCGTAAGGCCGGCATTCTGGATGCCGTCGGCCCGGGGGGGTATCACGACACTTTCCTCGGGGCGCTGGTGCACTGCCGCAGCTTGAACGGCGATGAGCCTGTGCCTCCCGCCGCGCCGGTTGCCGCGGCTTAGTCTTCGTACTCCTCTTCGATGACTTTCTATATCTATAGGGTGTTTTGTTGCATTCGGTAGTGGAAAAGCGCGGGTGCGAAACAAGGCTATTTATTGAAATACGGGGTTTATTTGATATCGAACGGAAGCGTAGATGGAGCGCCGGCGGGTCCTGGGCTTTAGAATTCACCGGCGGCGTTACTAGGAGCGGCTCGCGTGGAAGAAATTGCTTCGCT
>VFKU01000836.1 GCA_009885415.1 Rhodothermota bacterium | reverse complement strand
TGTTCGTCGGAAGGCTGGCCGGAGCAGTGAGCGACCACGTCATGGTGCCTGATCCCTGGGCAAGCGCCGGTGTGACGCTGTAGCTGGCCCCGTCAGTGACAATCGTGTCGTTGATGGCGTTGATAATCGGCGCGACAAGAAATACGCGCGAAAACTGCGCGGCCGCCACGTTATCATTACCGGCCGCGTCGACGCACACCGACGCGGCGATGTCCGCGGTCACTGGCCCGCTGGCTATGGGCGTAAGGTTGAACGTATAACTGCTGCCGGAGCCGGCGAAGACGCTAATGCTAGCGTTCCCGGTCGAAACATCCGCAGCGCTGAACCCGGTCACGGCCGTGCTAAAGGCTACGGTGACGACAATGGGGCTTGTACTCGTCGGATCCGGCGCCGTCGAGGTCATGGTCACGGTGGTGAAGACGGGTTCGAGCGCAAAACGAGTGACAACGATGTCCCAGTCCGGGTTTGAATCGCCGTCGAGATTTCCGTTCGACTCCCAAAGGGATACCCAATTCCCGGCTCCGTCCGTAGCTAACTGCGGTACGAGTTCCAATCTATTGTCCGCGGTCCCGTCGGTATTGAATAGGGCCGCGGCGGACCAGCTCAGGCCATTGTCGATCGACCGTGACACGAGTATGTCATAGTCGGTACTTCCATTCCCGCCAAGGTCCTCGTTCGATTCCCAGAGCGCAACCCAGTTCCCCATGCGGTCAGTAGTCACACGAACAAATTCGTCATTGCCCGAGTCTGTGGCGCCATTGGTATTCAGCAGCGCCGGGGCACTCCACGTCAACGCGTCGTCCGACGATCGGGCCACATACACATCCGCTTCTATTCCGTCGGCGCCGTGCCATGCCGCCACCCAGTTTCCGCGCCCGTCCGTCGCTAGCGCAGGACGGTAGTCTTCACGTATGTCTGCTCCTCCGTCGGCGTTGAGCGGCGCCGCGGTACTCCACGTCAATCCGTTGTCGGTAGAACGCGACACACCGATGTCATTGTCCCAACCGTTCACCCATCCAATGTTCGAGTTGGTCGACCATGCCGCCACCCAGATCCCTGCGTCGCCGGTCGCTATCTCAACGCGAAAATCGCCGCCATCGTCCACCAGGGCGTAACTGTTCAAAAGCGCGGGCGCGGACCAACTGGTCCCATTGTCTGTCGAACGCGCCACAAAAACATCGTAGTCCGGACCCGAGGTACCGCCAATATTTTCGTTCGAGTCCCACACGGCCACCCAGTTGCCCGCGCGGTCGGTGGCAATTCGCGGAATTTCGTCGTCACCCGAATCGGTCGTCCCGTTCGTATTGAGCAACGCCGGCGCCGTCCAAGTCGCCCCGTTGTTTGTCGAGCGCGAAACGAATATGTCGTAGTCCGTTCCCGCTGTTCCGCCGAGGTTTTCATTCGAATACCATACGGCCACCCAGTTCCCTGTACCGTTGCTGGCCAACGCGGGTCTCCAATCGTCACCGGAATCGGTGGTGCCGTTTGTATTCAGGCGCGCGCGCGCTGTCCACGTCGCGCCGTTGTCCGTAGAGCGCGAGACGAATATGTCGAGATCGGAACCGCCAGTGCCACCAAGAGTATCGTTCGAGTCCCAAATCGAGACCCAGTTTCCCGCGCCGTCGGTAGCAAGCTGCGGCCGTTCGTCGTCGCCGCTGTCCGATACGAAATCGGCGTGGAGCAATCCGGGTGGCGAAGGCGTAATCTGGCCGGAAGCCAACAATGGGAGACCTGCCGCCAATATTGTCAGTAAACCAATTCGCTTGACCTGCATTAAACCGATCCCTTCGAGGACTGAAAAAACGATGACGCAGGCGCAGCCGATGCCATACTCTTCGCCACTACGGAGTGAAAATAGACGCCTGATGTGAATCTCGTGCAAAGGACCGGTAAAGTTTGTCTAAGACGTACGGTTTTCTAAGGGAGGCAGGAGCGAGCTAGGAACATTAGGAATTGAATCGGCTACGCAGGACGGAAAGGCGAGATAAACCGGAGCAAGTGTGAACAAGACCTCAGCTTGCGCCACGCAGGCGATTTGCGCCACAGTGCGCGAACGGCGCCGGACAGTAATGCCCCGGTACCGTCGAGACAGATGAACAACGCATAAGGACAGCGCGCATGTGGTCGCAGCACTACGACCCCTTCGGTAATCCCGTGCTCTCAACGATCGCAGCGGCCTTGCCGGTCGTTGTCTTGCTGGCGGCGCTCGCCTTCTTCCACATCAAGGCCCACATCGCCGCGCTGCTAGGCCTGGCCTGCGCGCTCGCGGTCGCGATCGTCGTGTTCTCGATGCCCGTGACGACCGCGTTCTCCGCGGCGCTCTATGGCGCGGCGAACGGCCTCCTGCCCATCGGCTGGATCATCCTGAACGTAATCTTCCTGTATCAGTTGACCGAGCGAAAGGGCTACTTCCGCGTCCTGCGCGAATCGATCACGGGCATCACGACCGACCGGCGCCTGCAATTGCTGCTGGTCGCGTTTTGTTTCGGCGCGTTCTTCGAAGGCGCGGGCGGCTTCGGCACGCCAGTCGCCGTGACGGGCGCCATGCTGATTGGGCTCGGCTTCCAGCCGCTCGCCGCGTCGGGACTTTCGCTCATCGCAAACACGGCGCCCGTGGCCTTCGGCGCGCTCGGCGCCCCGCTCATCGCGCTCGCCAGCGTCACCGGCCTCGACCTGCTTCACCTCTCGGGAATGGTCGGGCGGCAGTTGCCCTTCTTCTCCGTGTTGGTCCCCGCGTGGCTCATCTGCGCCTTCTGCGGCTTCCGCGGCGCGACGGCGATCTGGCCGGCCATCCTCGTTGCCGGCCTCACCTTCGCGATTCCGCAGTACCTCATCTCCAATTTCCACGGCCCCTGGCTGGTCGATATCGGCGCGGCGATCTGCTCGATGCTCTGCCTCACGCTCTTCTTGCGGGTATGGAAGCCGAAAGACAAGTGGCCGGCCACAACCGCCGCCGAACCCGAGGTCCCCACACACGCCAATTCGCGTGGCGAAGTTTTCCGCGCGTGGATGCCGTGGCTGATTCTCTCTGTGTTGGTCGTTTTGTGGGGCGTACCACAGTGGAAAAAATCGCTTGACGAGGTATCGCTCGTAAAAATCGAGTGGCCCGGCCTCCACCTGAAAGTGCAGAAGATTCCGCCGGTCGTCGCCGAGGCGAAACCCGAAGCTGCTATCTACAATCTTAACTGGCTCTCGGCGACGGGTTCGGGCATTTTTATCGCCGCGGTACTCGCCGGACTCGTGATGGGCTACAAGCTCAAGGCGCTCGCCGCGGTGTATTGGGACACGCTCAAGCTGCTGCGCTACTCCCTCGCCACCATCGCCGCGATGCTCGCGCTCGGATACACCACACGCTACTCCGGCCTCGATACCACGCTCGGCCTGGCCTTCGCCCACACCGGCCCGCTCTATCCCTTCTTCGGCACGCTGCTCGGATGGCTCGGCGTCGCGCTGACGGGGTCAGACACGGCCTCAAACGTCCTCTTCGGCGGACTGCAAAAAACGACCTCGGAGCAACTCGGGCTCAACCCCATCCTCATGGCCTCGGCCAATTCGTCGGGCGGCGTGATGGGAAAAATGATCGACGCACAATCGATCGTCGTCGCCTCCACCGCAACGAAGTGGTACGGCCACGAGGGCGAAATCTTGCGCTACGTCTTCTTCCACTCGCTCGCGCTCGCGGCGCTGGTGGGACTACTCGTCACCTTGCAGGCCTATGTGTATCCCTTCACACTGCTCGCGCCGTAAAAGTAGAACGCGCGGTGATCCTCACTTGCGCCAAAGGACGGACGCCGGCACCGCCTGGTGCTCGATGCCTGGCCCGTTGTAGAAAAATTCGAGGTCGGAGACGGCACCGGCCTGGAAATAGGTGACTCGGATCGGATGGTAGCCTTTGCGAAGCGCCGCGAAGCCGGTCTGGCCGCGGGTGGTGTGGCGGCCGCCGTTGTCGACCACGAGCGTGTCGCCTATATAAATCTGGCTGCCGTCGTTCGAGCGGGTGCCGAAGGTGTAGACGCCGTCGGCGGGGACCTTAATGAATCCATTGAATTGCAAGGCCATCGCGTCGAGCTGAGGGGCGGCATCGAGCGAGACGATCTTGGCCACGCCGGACTTCACCGGCTTGAGCGTCGAAAAATTCGGCAGATCGTTGAAGGTGCCCTCGTAGTAATCGAAGTGGAGACCGGCGCGCAGTTTTCCGGGGCGCACCGCCGCGCGCGGCTTTAGCGTGACCGCCTGCGTCATCGGCAGGATCAGCTGGCGGTAGTCTGCGAGAGTCTGCGCCGCCTCGCGCAGACTCTCGATGTGGCTGCGCTCGCCGACGGTGAAGAAGCGCTCCGTGCGTTGTTGAAATTCGGGCTGCGGCGTGACGACGTAGTGCGCGTGGTCGATCTTGTACGGCCGGTCGCCGCGTTGCCGCGCGCGCTCGATGATCGCGTAGTCCACGCTGAGCCGGGCGGTCTGCACGCGCGCGAGCACGTCCGGTGCATTCGCGACGGCGCGCTCGGCATCGTCAAACAACGCATCGGCCTTCTCCAGCAAACCCTCGTTCAAATAATTTTCCGACGGCGCGGCCCAAATCATCACGTGATGATTCTCTCTCTCAACATGGTCGTGCAGCAGGTCGATGTATTGCCGGATCGGCGCCGCGGCCGCGCCGTAGACACCTTCAAGATATTCGTTGATCGCAGTGTTCTCGTCGTAGTCCGGATTCCAGAGGAGCTTGGCACCGAGATAGCCGCTCAGTCCGGAGAGTTCGCCGTTCTCAGTTGTGTACACGTCCTGCTCGAAGATGCCGGTGACGTGGTGCTTGGCGAAGAATCGGATATTGTCGTCGCGCACACGGAGGTTCGGAAAGGGCGTGAGGTAGTGCGCGAAACTTGTGACGTAGTCCCACACCCAGAGCCGGTCGCACATCGTCGACCAACCCTTCACGTCCTCGACGAACGCGCGGTTCTCCTTGCTATCGCATTTCTCGAAGCTGTGCGAGAAGCAGCACTCGATGCTGCACAACCGCACGACCACATTCTTCGCGGGACGCATCGTGCGTGGCGGTTTCCGCGTCCACTGATAGGCCAGTGTGTCGATCAGTTTGTCCGGAAACTCGTCCTTGACGGCGTCCGCCACGCGGTTTACCATCCACAACACCGGCGCGATCTGCGATCCCTCGGCCTTCGCCATCGCGGTGCACTTGTCGCACTCGCAGAAGTTGTACCAGTCGTTTTGCGAGACCGAGAACACCGTCGCCTCCGGGTGCTCGCGCATCCGCTTGCGGACGTCCTCGGTGATGATCCGCACCACGTCCTCGTTCGTCGTGCAAAGTTGCGAGCGCTCGCCGAGGCGCTTGCCCTTGACGAGCGAAAAATACTCCGGGTGCGTGTCGAAATACTGGGCCGGCGGCACCAGCGACTCGAAAGTGTGCACGAAGCCGAAGTACGTCACTTTGCCGCCATGCGTCTCGTCGAGCCGCGAGGCGCTGCTGTTCATCCGGTTGCGCGCGGCCCAGTCGGCCTCGCGGCATTCCGCCGTGAAGGGCTCGCGGTATTCGAGCGCGGGGATATGGGTCTCGTCCAGCGCAGGCACCCGAATTGACGCCACCTTCGGAATCCGGCTGACTTCCGGCGTGAACCACCGGCAGCCGAGCACATCCTCCAGCAACGCATACACGCCATACATCGTGCCGCGCGGCTCGCCCCCGGCGATAATCAAGCGGCCGCCCCGCGTCCGCAAGACGTAGCCCTCGGTCCCGAGCGCAGCGAAGTCGATGTCCTTCGCAAATCGTTTCTGTTGCGCGTTTCGCCCGAGCACGATGTCGCCGCGGTGCGCCCGGGCCGCGTCGGATACGATGGGAATCGCCGCACCGCTCATCTCGCCCAGGAAGCGTTGCAATTCCTCGGCCGCGTGCCGCGTCGCCGGCGGCGCGTCCTCGGTCACGACGATGCGCGTCCGCACGGTGCCATTTTCAACCAGCGTAAGTCCGCGCGGAGTGTGTCTGTCCGTCGTCGCGCAGCCTCCAGCCATCGCGGCGACGAACAAAACAAGCGCGAGAGGAGAATGGAGCGCGCGCGCGCCGCCGCCAGATCGTGCAGACCTACAAGATATAGCCATCGCGTCTCTCCCCCTGGTGATTCCATGTCCGCCACTCATCGATGCGCGCATCACTTCCGTGCTCTACAAATCCCGGACCTTCCACCCTCGCCGGTATTTCCGTTTGATATGCGTGTTCGCTTCCTTCGAGTTTGTGAAGCGCAACTTCTCGGCGTCCCACTCGAGCTTATCGCCCGGAAAGCGGTTCGCGATGTTGCCGAGCAACACCGTCTCGGTGAGCGGTCCCGCGAAATCGAAGTGCGCGCCCGTCTTCGTGTTCCCCAAGCACGCGTCCACGAATTCATGGTAATGGTTCAAGGGTTCGAGCGCCGGCTTGGCATAGTCTTTGAATTTCTCTAGCGGGTAGAGTTCGGGATGGCCCACATGCGGAAGGATCATCGTCCCCTCCTCGCCGATGAGCATCGAGCCGCTCTTCGGCAATTCGTAGCCCGCGGAGATGTGGGGCGAGAGGCTGACCTCGGGCTGCTTGCTGCCGTCGCTCCACGTGGCCTTGATCGTCTTGCCGGCCGTCATCGCCGTGCCGGGAAATTCGTAATCCACGAGCAGCCACGCCGGCCACACCTCCTCGCTGACCATCTCCGATTGCGCCGACAGCCACATCGGCGCGGTAATGCCGAGCGCAGTGAACACCGGATCGAAAATGTGGCAGCCGAAATCGGCCATGGTGCCGCCGCCGAAATCGCGCCAGCACCGCCACTGGAACGGGTGGTATTGCTCGTTCAAGTACGGTCGGTGCGGCGCGACGCCAAGCCACAGGTCCCAATCGACGGTGTCCGGAACGGGATCCTGTCCCGCGGGGCGCTTCCCGCCCGCCCGCGTGTAGACCGCGTTGCACCATGAGTGCCACTCCTTCACCTTGCCGATCGCGCCGTTCTGCACCCACATCACCGCCGTGCGATAAAAATCGTGCGAGTGAATCTGGATGCCCATCTGCGTAACGACGCCTTCTTCGCGCGCGGCCAGCCGGAGCTTGCGCGCCTCGTAGACCTCGTGCGTCAGCGGCTTCTCGCAGTAGACGTGCTTGCCCATGCGAATCGCGGTCATCGCGGCCGGCGCGTGCATGTGATCCGGAATCGCGATGTTGACCGAATCGATGTTCTTGCGTTCCTTGTCGAGCATCTCGCGCCAGTCGCGATAGAGCCGCGCGCCGGGGTGCAGCTTCGCGCCCTCCGCCAGCGATCGCGAGTCGATGTCGCACAGCGCGACGATGTCGACCTTCTCACTCGAGAAAATCTCGCCCAGATCGCTGCGGCCCTGTCCCATCACGCCGATGGACGCATGGCGCACGCGCTTGGCAGAGGCGGGCGCGGCAATGCTCCAGCCCGGCGCGAGGACCGTTGCCGCGGTGCCCGCCGCCACTTGCCGTAAAAAGGTCCTGCGTGTCGTAGATTTTCCCACGGGTTCTTTCTCCTGTCGAACGACGTGATAATGGACTCTCGCCAAGAATATCAGAAATACGCGGCAGACTCTTTGGACTGCGGCAGCGATAGCTGCCGCTTTGGACGCCGGAGCAGCGCTCCGGCGGAGCGCACAAGATAAACCACGCTTCCGGAGCGACGCCGCCCAGCTTCGCTGGGCTCGGAAAAGCGGCAGCTATCGCTGCCGCAGTCCAAAGATGTCACTCTATATTTCTACGTCCCTACTGGTTGCGTTCGGGGCG
>VFKU01000918.1 GCA_009885415.1 Rhodothermota bacterium | reverse complement strand
TTTGCACAGCGCCTTCACGTCCCATCCGGAGTCCATGAACCACGCGGCGAGGTAGTCGAGCAGCGCTTGGTTTTCGGGCAGTTTGCCCTGGCTGCCGAAATCTTCCGGCGTGGCGACAAGTCCGCGACCGAAGAAAAGTTTCCAGACGCGGTTCACTTCGACGCGCGCCGTGAGCGGATGGTCGCGGCGCAACAACCACTCGGCCAGGCCGAGCCGGTTGCGCGGGTACTCGGCAGGGAAGGGGAGGATGTTCGCCGGCGTGTCCGGGCCGACTTCGTCGCGCGGCGCGTCGTAGGCCCCGCGGAAGAGCACGTGCGCCGAGGGCGCCTTCGCCATTTCCTGCATCACCATGATTTCGGCGAGCGAATCCGCGAGCTTGGCCTCGGCCTCGCGCGCCGCGCGCAGCGTTACCAGTGCGGTCCGAAATCCTTCGTCCTCGCGCTGCACATAGTGCTCGACGGGATCCGCGCCGCCGATCGATGCCGGGACGGCGTCGTCCATCGTCAGCGGGACTTCACACGCGGTGAGGCAGGTGTCGAAAACATAGAGGTCGTCCACCGCGCCGTCCTTGAAGCCGGGATCACGGAAACGCGCGCCGAGCGTCAGCGAGTAGGTGCCGCGCTCGTAGCGAATCGTTTGCGTGAGGCTGTCGCGGATCACTTCGACCGGCGCGGCCACGCCGTTGATATAGATGCGCGCGCCCGCGGCCCGGCTCGATCCGTCGTAAGTCAGCGTCACGTGGGTCCATGCGTCCGAAGCGATCTCGCCCGTCGTGCGCACGCGAATCGCGTCGCCCGGCCAGAAATGATTCAGGCCGAAAAGAATGTGCCCGCCGTCGATCCACAGCTCGTAGCCGCGGCTCGCCGCGTCCATCGAGGCCGCGGAGTGGTGCAGCACGACCATCTTCTCCGTCCCCGCGCCGGGCCGCAGCCAGAGCGCGATCGAGAAGGGATCGGTGCGCTCGAAGTTGGCCGCTTTCTCGAAGGTGATGGAATTCTCGCCGCTGAAATGCGCCGCCTTGCCGAGCTTGCCGTCCACGAGCGACACGTCGCCGCCGACTATCGCGGCGGCCGCACCGGAGACTTCGTTCGCCGACTTGCCTTCTGCAATCGTGTCGAAGGCGAAGCGCGCGATCGGCGGGGGCAACGCGATCGCGTCGTTTCGGAGGGGCAGGTCTTTCTCGACGCGTGCAGTGGTCTCGCGGCGGACGGTATCGGCCTTCGCCTCCGCGTCGCGCAGCGCCTGCTGAAGCCGCGCGTGCTCCTCGGCCTGGCCCGGCGCGTAAAGATACGCACTCGGCGTGGGGGTGACGTCGGTAAAAAACGAGTACATCCCCGATTCGTCGATGTTGCTGAAGAAGGAGGACAGCGAGTAGTAGTCGCGCTGGGAGATCGGGTCGAACTTATGATCGTGGCAGCGCGCGCATTCGAGTGTCATGCCGAGGAAGGCCATGCCGAAAGTCTTCGTGCGGTCGGCGGCGTATTCGGCGAGGAATTCCTCGTTGATGCTTCCGCCTTCGTTCGTCTGCCGGTGCAGCCGGTTGAACGCCGTCGCCAGCAATTGGTCCTGGGTCGGCGAGGGCAGCAAGTCGCCCGCGAGTTGCCAGCGCACGAAATCCGAATAGGGGAGGTTTTCGTTGAACGCGCGAATGACCCAGTCGCGCCACGGCCACACGTAGTTCGGTTTGTCGTCTTGGTAGCCGAAGGTGTCCGCGTAGCGCGCGAGATCCAGCCAGCCGACCGCCATCTGTTCGCCGTACGCCGGTGAGCCCAGCAGACGATCCACCACCTTCTCATACGCGCCGCGGGAGTGGTCCTTTTCGAAGGCCTTAATCTCTTTCAGCGTTGGCGGCAGCCCGGTCAGGTCCATCGTCACGCGCCGCAACAAGCGCTCGCGCGGCGCATCGGGTTGCGGCCGGAGGCCCTCGTCGGCCAGCTTGCGCAGCACAAAGGCGTCGATCGGGTTCTTAATCCATCCGGCCGTGTCGGCCACTTCGGCCGCGTGCGCGGGAGGCACCGGCTCGAAGGCCCAATGCCGGGCGAACTTCGCGCCCTGCGCAATCCACCTTTCCAGCGTGTCGATCTGTTCCGGCGTCGGACGCGGCGTGATGTCCGTCGGCGGCATGTGAAACTCGGGGTCGCTCGATCGCAGCCGCTTGATCATATTGCTCGCGGCGGGGTCGCCCGGCACGATCGCTTTCTTCTCGACAGGAACGGCGGGGTCGTCGAAGCGCAGTCCGGAGCGTTGTTTGTCCGGACCGTGGCACTTGAAACAATTGTCCGAGAGAATGGGACGGACGTCGCGGTTGAAATCGACGGGCCGCGCGGAATCTTCGGCGCGAGCGCCTCCGGCGTAAAGCGACACGATCACGAACATCGCGGCGGCGAAAAATCGCGCGATGCGCCTGCGATAACCAAATTGGCGTGAGATCGAAACGTCTACCAAGGCCGCGCCTCCTGAAATGCAAAGCTGGACATCAGTATATCGAACAGCAGGACTACGAATCGTGGAGAGACTCTTTGGACTGCGGCAGCGATAGCTGCCGCTTTGCCGAGCCCAGCGGAGCTGGGCGGTTTCGCTCCAAACGTTAGCCTTCTTGCGAGCGTCCGCCGGGAGCTTTGCTCCCGGCGCGAAAGCGGCAGCTATCGCTGCCGCAGTCCAAAGTAGGGCCTCTCAATTTCCCGGATCAGCCAATTCGCCGGCCCAGCTTGTCCGCAATTTCGGCGCAGGCGCGCTGCGCTTCGGGGACCACGCCGCCCATCATGGTGAAACAGTGCGTGAGGTGGGCGTAGCAGCGAAAATCGACGCGGACGCCCGCGCGTTTCAGCGCCTGGGCGTAGGCCTCGCCCTCGTCGCGCAGGGGATCGTAGCCCGCCGTCGCGACGATCGCCTCGGGCAAGCCGCTCAGGTCCGGCGCGTTCAGCGGGGCCGCCCAAGGATGTTTCTTGTCGTCCTCGGAGCGAAAATAAAGTCCCCCAAACCACTGCATCGTTTTCGCGCTGAGCGGATAGGATTCGCCGAACTCGGTGTACGACGGCAGCGCGGAGTAGGGGGCCAGCCACGGATAAATCAGCACCTGGCAGATCGGCAACTGCCAGCCCTGCCGCTTCGCTTCTTGCGAAATCACGGCCGAGAGCAGGCCGCCCGCGGAATCGCCCGCGACCGCAATCCGCGACGCATCCCCGCCGAAGCGCCCCGCGTTTTCAGTCATCCACCGATACGCCGCGATCGCGTCCTCGATCGACGCGGGAAAGGGGTGCTCCGGTGCGAGACGATACTCGACACTCACCACAATCGTCCGCGCCCGTTCGGCAATCAACCCGCAAAATCCATCGCTCACAATCCGGCTGCCGATCACACACCCGCCGAAATGAAAGTACAGCGTGACAGGTAGCGCCTCACCGCGCGCCGCCGGCGTATAGATGCTCACGGGAATATCGCCCGCCGGCCCGGGGATCGCGTCCTCGCGCACGCTCACCGAGGCCGGCACTTTCGCTTGTACCATCAGCGCCGCCGCATCCGTCGCCGCGCGCGCGGCCGCCACGTCCATCTGAAACACTTCCGGCTGTTTCTTTCCGGCGATCCACAGGAATTGCATCATCGGGTCGAGTGGAGTGCCGCGGGCCTCGATCGGTTTTCCGGTCATTCGACGCAATACTCCGCGCGGCAGCTTCGAGATCGCCTGCACGATGAGTCTCTGTATATTCATGCTTCGGGAAAACTCCGGTTTCATTCGGGGCA
>VFKU01000266.1 GCA_009885415.1 Rhodothermota bacterium | reverse complement strand
GTCACGCCGAAAGGCACCGCGAAGCATTGGTAGAGATCGTCGCTGCCGGCAGGCACCGGGAACGGCTCCATCGGCTGCAGCACAATGTCCGGCGTGCCGAGACGCCAGCCATCCTCGCCGGCTGGGAATTCGCGCGGCGCAGGCATGTCCTTCGGATCGCCCTTCGGCGTGCCGGCGTCGATCCACGCGAGGATCGTGTCCTTCTGCGCCTGCGAGAGGCTCTGATCGTGTTTCATCTTGAGCGAGCTCTGGTCCGCGAAGTACGGCGGCATCTTGCCCGCCGCGACGTTCTCGCGCATGGACTTCGCCCAGGGCCGCGCCTCTTCAAAAGTCAGCAGCGACATCGGCGCCATCTGGCCGGGCCGGTGACACTCCTGGCATTTCTCCTGGAGAATCGGCGCGACGTCCTTCGTAAACGTCACGCGCGCGGGCGCGGATTCGGCCGCGAAAGCCGAAGCGGATGCGGTGGCAAGGATCACCAGTGACGACGCGACTCGAAAGTGAACGGATAGGTGCATGGATGGGCCTCCTCTGGGCGTGCACCAATATCCTAGCCCATGCGGACGCCGAATGCCAAAGCGGAACCGGCGGGCCGCATCACCGATTGAACGGATTGGCGATAATCAGTCCTTCAATTTCCTGGCCATCATGGAGATCTTCGCTGTAAAGGCGGGTGCAACCGGCTTCAAGGGCCGCGGCGACAATGAGGGAATCGTAGAATCCGTATTGATACCGGGCTCGAATTCCAAGCGCCCGGTCATACAATGCCTCGCTGGGCATAACGCGCCAAAGCGGCGCTAATACGTGGGAAAGAAAGCGGCGCGCGTCGTCGGGCGTGGCAGGGACCTTGAGCTTTGTCGTCAGGACGTTCAGAGTCTCTTGAACTACTTGAAAACTGATGACCGCCGCGCCGCGCTCGATGGCTTTCTTAACCAGCTCCTGCGCCACCAGCCGTTTCGCGGGCGCCTTCTCGTCAAACAAGTAAATGAAAACATTCGAATCGAGAAAATCAACGCTCATTCATTTCGTCCCGCGAGAATTTCTGGCCGCCGGTGCGCAGTCTGCCCTGCAGCTCCTTGATTACTTCCTCGGAACGCTGAACACGCAGATCACGTCGCGCGTAACTCGCAAGCCACTCGCGGAACTGTTCATTCAACGTGGTCGACTCCGCGTAGGCCCGCTCCCGCGCGGCCTCGATCAGACGCTCGTCGGCGCTTAGGGTAATGTTTTTCATTGACCACCGCTCCGGGCGCTTACACTGGAATAGTGTACACTAATATAGTGTAAAAGTGCAACCGGCAAAAGCGCCAGCAACGACGAAGGTTAGAAGGGCTTGTCCCCGTCGATCGTCACGCGGTGCATCTCGCGGCGTTGACCGTGGTAATCGTTGAGCGCGTAGTGTTGCGTGCAGCGGTTGTCCCAGAAGGCGAGCGAGCCGGGCTGCCAGCGGAATCGGCAGGTGAAAGGCTCTTGCACGCAATGCGCGAAGAGGAATTGCAGAAGCGGCCGGCTCTCGCGCTTGGTCATGCCCTTGAACTTCAGCGTGAACGCCTCGTTCACATACAGCCCCTTGCGACCCGTCTCCGGGTGCGTGCGCACGACCGGATGCTCGATGGTCGTCTCGGCTTCCGCCGTCGCCTTGGTCTCCATGCTCTTGCGTTTCGCGCTGTTCTTGGAGGCCTCGGACTCCGTCCCGTATTGCATTCCGGCCGTGTGCACCGCGACGAGGCCGTCGAGCATTTTCTTCATGCCTGCGGAGAGCTGCTCATACGCGAGGTATTGGTTCGCCCAGAGCGTGTCGCCGCCGTAGGTAGGCGTCTCGAGCGCGTACAAGACCGAGCCCAGCGGCGGCTCGGCCAGGAAACTCATGTCCGTGTGCCAACCGCCGCCGAAGTTCACCTTCTCGTCCTTCTCCTTGATAATCGGAATGATCTCCGGATGCCCCGCGACGTGCCCGACGAAGGGATGCACATTCAAATGACCGAAACGCCGCGAAAAATCTTTCTGCTGATCGGGCGTGAGCTTCTGGTCGCGAAAAAAGATCACACAGTGATCAAGCAAGGCCTTGCGAATCTCCGCGAAGGTCCCGTCGTCCATCGGTCGCGACAAATCTACCCCCGAAACCTCCGCGCCCAGCGCCCCGGAAATCGGATTCACCGTAATTTGTTTACTCTTCACCGCGACAGTCGCCATGATCTGCTCTCCCTCGTTTGCACGCGAAGCATTATAGCCGCGCCCCGCGACATTGCCACTCGTCCGGGCGCGCCACAACCCTCCC
>VFKU01000733.1 GCA_009885415.1 Rhodothermota bacterium | reverse complement strand
CGGCAGCGATAGCTGCCGCTTTCTCCGTCGGAGCAACGCTCCGGCGGGGTCTACACAGGAAGCCAGGAATTCGGAGCGAAACCGCCCAGCTTTGCTGGGCTTGGTAAAGCGGCAGCTATCGCTGCCGCAGTCCAAAGTAAATGCTCTTCGAAACAGACGATTCTGATTTTAGCCAAGCACCGGCGCTATCAACGCGCGGCGAGCGCTTCGAGATCGCGCATGAAGTCATCGATATCGGAGGTCTGCGTGTCCCACGAGCACATGAGACGCGCGCCGCCGTCGCCGATGAAGGAGTAGAAGCGCCACCCGCGATCGCGGAGAGCGGCGGCGAGGGCGGCGGGCATTTCGATGAACACGGCATTCGCCTCACGCGGATGCAGCACGCGGACGCCGGGGACTTTGCGCAAACGGCCTTCGAGTTGCTCCGCGCAGGCGTTCGCGTGACGCGCGTGTTTGAGCAGGGCGGCGCCGCCGTCGCGCAGCATTCCGATCCAGGGTGCGGCGAGGAAGCGCATCTTTGAGGCGAGTTGGCCGGCTTGCTTGCAGCGGTAGTCGAATTCGTAGGCGAGGTCTTTGTTGAAAAACACTACCGCTTCGCCGACGGGTAGGCCGAGCTTCGTGCCGCCGAAACACAGCACATCGACGCCGGCTTCCCATGTGATGCGGCGCGGCGGTAGATCGAGCGTGGCGATGGCGTTGGCGAGGCGCGCGCCGTCCATGTGCATCCGCAGCCCGAAACGCCGCGCGAAATCCCTCGCCGCGGCGAGTTCGTCCGGGCGGTACACGGTGCCGACCTCGGTCGGCTGCGTAAGGCTGAGCACCTTGGGTTTGGGATAGTGGATATCGTTGCGGCGCGTGATCGCGAGTTCGGCGGCGGCGAGATCGATTTTTCCGTATTCGCCGGGGACGAGGAGGATTTTGGAGCCGTTGGAGAAAAATTCCGGCGCGCCGCATTCGTCGGTCTCGATGTGGGCGAGTTCGTGGCAGAGGATGCTGTGGTAACTCTGGCAAAGCGAGGCAAGCGCGAGGGAGTTTGCCGCCGTGCCGCTGAAGGTGAAGAAAACTTCGCAATCCGTCTCGAAAAATTCGCGGATCAAGTCACTCGCGCGCGCGGTGTATTCGTCGTCGCCGTAGGCCGGCGCGTGACCGGAGTTCGCCTCCGCGAGCGCCGTCCAAGCCTCAGGACATACCCCCGCATAGTTATCGCTCGCAAACTGCCGCCGCATGCAACGCCTCCCGCGTTATCGAATCGCCACGATCTGGTCTTGCACGCGCCCCGTCGCCGTCGCGTCTTTCTCACTCACGAAGCAATTGATCTCGCTGCGCACGCCGAAATCCGGCAGATAGATGCCCGGTTCGATCGAAAAACACGTGTCGGCGATGAGCTCGCGTGTGTCGCGCGTCTCGAAGTTGTCGAGGTTCGCGCCCGCGCCGTGAATGTCCTCGCCGATCGAATGCCCCAGCCGGTGCGTAAAGTGCTCCGTGTGGCCTTGCGCGGCGATGTGCACCCGCGCCGCCTCGTCCACTTCCCACCCGGCGATCGCCCGGCCCGCGCGCCTCGCCGTGCGCACGGTATCGAGCGCCAGATCGCGCGCGCCGCGGACGATTTCAAAAACCCGCTGGACGCGCGCCGGGATTTCGCCTCCGCATTGCGCCACCCACGTGATGTCGTAGTAGACCGCGCCCGGCTCGGCGAGTTTCGCCCAGAGATCGATGAGTAGGAAATCGCCGGCGCGAATCGGCGACGACTGCCCCTCGACCGGTTCATAGTGTGGATCGCCGCTATGCGCATTCACGGCGACGATCGGCCCGTGATCGGCGATCAATCCGTTCTCGGAAAATTCCCGCCGGATAAACTCAGCGAGTTCGAACTCCGTCTCGATACGGCCATACCGAAGCGCGTCGCCCACGCGCGCGAAGGTTTTGTCGAGCACGAGGTCCACGCGGTGCCCCGCCTCGACGTGCATTTCGCGCTGCGCGGGGGTCCAGCGCGCCTCGAAGAATTGCACCATCTCGGCCGAGCTAATGATCTCCACGCCAAAGGACCGTATGAGCTCGACCGTGCCCGCGTCCACCATCGAGATCCCCGGCAGCGCGCAGAGCGGCGAATACTGCATCGCCACCCTCCGGGCGCCGGACAGCATCCCGCGCAGTTGCTCGTGCAGCTCTTGCCAGGTCGAGTAGCAACGCCGTTCGCCCGGAAGCGCATCGAGCATGCCCGCCTCGATGCGATGCACGAGTTTGATCGGTGTGCCGTGGGCGGGCACCCAGTAGAACCAGCGGCGCGTGGCGGTGGCTCCGGCGTGCAGACCGAGAATTCGATACGCTACGGGATCGCGGCGGTGATGGTCGAAAAAGAGCCAACCCTCCACGCCGCGCAACTGCGCCTGAATCGAAGTCAAGTCAATCATCGGGCCGGAGAGTGAATCCAAAGGCGTCCCGCGCCGCAACTGCGCCGTCAAGTGCCGACGATTGTACTGAATCACGCACCCCGCAAACAGCGCCGGCCCGCCGCTCCGGCTACGTACAAAATCCGGTGCGCGATTTGACCGGATGAAGAGTCAGCGGATATAGTCCGCCAGTGTCACGTTTGGGCCCGTGGCGCACATAGTTTCAAATCTTCGGAGCGTCCGCGAGAGAGTGGACGAAGCTCCGTTCGGCGGCCCGCTCCCCCAGCAATGGGCGCTCAGGAAAGGCTGGCTTGTCTTCAAACAACCGCGACAACGGCTCTTATTATATCGAGATATTTCTCACGTCCTTCGCGGCCCTGCTACTTGAAATCAGCTATACCCGCATCGTTTCCTTCAAGGTCTACTACTTCTTCACCTACCTGATCATTGGCCTGGCGCTGCTGGGCCTGGGTTCGGGCGGCGTTTTTGTCGCCATTTCGCGGCGCCTGCGCGAGGCGCGGCTGGATCGGCTCGTGCCCTGGTGCTGCTTTATCGGTGGGCTGGCCATCGGCGCCGGGTATTTCGTGATCGCCGAAATTCGCATCAGCACGCTCCGCCTGTACTCGGAGCCGATGGAGATTTTCGCGTTGGCGGGCCTAAGCCTCACGCTCTTCTCCGCCTATCTCTGCATCGGGATCGTAATATCCTCTTTGCTCGCGCGGCAGAGCACCCGCATTCGCTCACTCTACTTCGTGGATTTGTTGGGCGCCGGTCTCGCCTGCTTTCTCGTCATTCCGTTGATGAGCGCGGTGACGCCGCCGGGCGTAGTCTTTCTTGCGGGTGCGGTGCTCGTGCTCGCGGGTCTGCGACTAAGCTTCAAGGTGAGTAAACCCCTGTTTGGTCTCGGCCTCGCCGCCATCCTCGCACTCGTGGGCGGCGTCGTGTTCCCGGGGTACGGCGTCGATCCGATAGTTGATCGGGACAAAACACTTTACCAACATCAAAGCGCGAGCCAGAAGCCCTTATTTTCCGGCTGGAGCCCGGTCTTTCGCGTGGATGCCGTGGATCTCATGGGTCAGGCCCGACTGCTGAACCATGACGGGAACGCCGGGTCGGGCATTTGGAAGGTGGACAAGCCCTTCGATCAGTTCACTGAGTTCAACCAGGACGAGCGGGCGATCCCATTTTCGACGATCGCACCAAAACCGAAGGTGCTGATCATCGGCGCGGCCGGCGGCCATGAAATTCTGGCGTCGCTGTTTTTCGGGGCGTCGAGCATCACCGGCGTGGAACTCAACCCGGTCACACACTACTTATTGAAAACCCACTACGCCGACTACACCAACCACATGGTCGAGCGCCCGGAAGTCAATTACATCAACGGCGAAGGACGCTCCTTCATCGCCCGCACGAAAGAGAAATACGATCTCATCTACTACGTCGCACCGGACAGTTACTCCGCGATGAACGCGGCCACCTCCGGCGCTTTCGTCATGAGCGAGAGCTACCTCTACACGGTCGAGGCGATCGTGGACGCGCTCGGGCATCTGAACGATCGCGGCATCGTTTGCATGGCCTTCGGCGAATTCTCCTATGAAAAACTTCCGCACCGCACCGCGCGCTACGCCGTGACGGCCCGCGAGGCCTTCCGGCGCATCGGCATCACGGACTTCGAAAAGCATATCCTCATCGGCACCACAAAATCGTGGCTTCAACTATCGACAATCGTGCTTCGCAAGGAACCGTTCACCCCGGAAGAAGTCGGGCACTTCCGGAAAACGGTCCAGCAAATTCCCTCGGGCCGGCCGAGGGTCTTCCCGGGCGCGAAGCCGGACGCCGGCGTCGTCAACCAGGTGGTCACACTTCCCAACGATCAGCTTTCCGATTTTCTCGCGAAGTACGAGTACGACCTCTCTCCCGTCTTCGATAATTCCCCTTTCTTCTGGCATTTCGCGCGCTTCCGCGACCTGGTGGACGCGCCCCATCTGAGCCAGAAAGGGACCGTGTCTAACTTTGAGCTGGCCTACGGTGAACAAATTCTGGTCGCGTTGCTCGCGCTGACCGTCGTGATGGGCGCCGCTTTCCTGCTCTTGCCCTTCATTGTCATCCGCGACACCTGGCGCGCCCTCCCGCACAAAACCGCGTCATTCGTTTATTTTGGCGCG
>VFKU01000151.1 GCA_009885415.1 Rhodothermota bacterium | reverse complement strand
TACCACTTCATTCGGAAAAACGAAGTGGACGGGCTGTTTGTTCCGCCGCGGCTCAAGCCCGAGATTGCGCACATGAAGACCTATCACGATCAGTTGCCCTACGATGATGACGACGCGCCCTCGTCCAACCAGGGCTTTCATTGCGGCGCTCTGCTTGCGGCGCGCGAACTCGGCTTTCCCGTTACGGACGCGGAGATCGACGCAGCGAAGGCCGGCTATCGTCGCATGTTCAATGAGACGGGCGGATACATGGCCACGAGTCTGAAGCAACAGGACCACATCGGCCAGGATGCGCTCTATGGCGAGGTCCTCACCTACTCCGTCTTCGGCGAAAAACTTCTGCCGGATGACATCGTGAAGCGGCACATCGAAACTACGATGCGCTTGCAGACGCCGTATGGGATGCGGGTGATATCGAAGGCGAATGGCGAGCTCCTCGAGGGTCACAGCGGGGTTTACGTTTTTGGCGGATCGTGGTTTCTCAACGACGCCTGCGTTTACCTGGATGGGATCATTCACGGGATGGATCCGGCGTGGATCGATGAGAAGTTGCTCTGGCGATTGGAGAAGGAGCTGGCGGTGATGCCGGCCTTTCACGAATCGATCAGCACGGTGGACGGGCATCCGCACGGGCACCATCTTTATTCGTGGAACTCGGGCTTCTGGTGGCTACGGCGCGAGGTGCGCAAGCGGATGGGTTTCGAGGGGCCCGATCCGCTGGCCGCGGCGCTCGATGAAAAGCTGGGCGTTGTAAAAGTGGGCGGCCTCTTGACGCTGGCGCCGGAGCGCGCGACGCTGCGACCCGCCAAGGCTGCGCGGTGATGGACGTTTCGCGCCGGACTTTTCTGCTGAGCGTGCTGCTCAGCGGGTGCGCGTCGCTTCCGCGTGCCGGTCGCGGGGGCGAGCAACCGGTGTGGATTGGGTATACCGAGTACCGCACGAATTTGGCGACGCGATTCGACAACCAAGTCACTTCGCGTGCGTGCATCGTCCGGAGTGACGGCTCTGGGCGCCGGATGCTATGTGACGAACTGATCTCGGGGCCGAACACGTGGACGCAATTCGCGGGATGGTCTCCGGACGGATCGGCGGCCATTTTGTTGAGCGGCTGGGAAAGCCCAGAGAACGGGGCCTGGGAAGAGGAGAACAAGACCTTCCGCATGACCGAGGGGTGGAAGCTGGACATTCATCTATACGACATGAAAAGCGGCATGCTCACGAATCTCACGGAGGTCGAGCGCGTGAGCGAGTACAACAGCGGACTTGTCTTCGTACCGGGGGACTCCGGCGACCTGATGTTTACCGCGCTTATCGACGGCGTCTCGCATCCTTTTCTGATGAGCCGTGACGGAAACCACAAGCGCGACCTGAGCCAAGGTAAGGAAGGGTTTATCTACGGCGTGAGCGCGTCGCCGGACGGCCGGCGCGTGGCGTACCACAAGGATTACCAAATCATGGTCGCGGATGCTGATGGCGGCAATCTGCGGCACATCGAAACCGGCAACCCTTTCAACTTCGCGCCGCAGTGGTCGCCGGACGGCGCGTGGCTCCTTTTTGTTTCCGGCGAGCACTACGACTGCCACCCGTATATCGTGCGGCCCGACGGCAGCGGCCTGCGAAAGATTGCCCATCGCGGCGGCTACACGGGCGTGACGACAGTGTACGACGTCTTTGATTTTCATGGCGGCAGCAGCGACGTGCCGGTGTGGAGTGCGAAGGGCGATTCCATTTATTACACGGCGAAGATTGACGAGAGTGTCGAGTTGATGAAGGCCACTCTCGGTGGAGAATTGACGCGGCTCTCCCACTCTGGCGCCGGGGTGACGCATTACCATCCGAAACCCTCGCCGGACGGCGAAGAGCTCGCGTTCGGTTCGACGCGAAGCGGTAATCGGCAACTCTATGTTATACCGGCGCAGGGCGGAGAGGCGCGGCCAATCACGCGGGTGCCTGCGGGCCATGGCGCGATGTGGGCGCATTGGGGAAGCGGCGCCGCGTAAAACCCAGTTTGCGGCGGGCAACGGTCTGTATAATGAGCTCGATTAGATACTCGGCCAGGGTCATCTCATGTTTTTGGATCGGCACGCTCCGATGAAATCCGTCGTTCTTGGCGCTATCGGCCTGATGGCGTCCTCGTTTCATGGCTGGGCGGCGGACCCGGGCGACGCGCGGGTGTACTTCAGCGAGCGTGTTGAACCGATCCTGATGCGGCGCTGCCTGGAGTGTCACGGCGACGCGCGCAAGGGCGAGCTTGACCTGCGGACGCGCGCAACGGCGCTCGCAGGGGGCGAAAACGGCGTAGTCATCGTTCCGGGCGATCCCAAGAACAGCCTGGTAATGAAGCGGGTCTTCTTCGAGGAGATGCCGCCGAAGAAGCCGCTGGCCGACGACGAAATCGACGTGCTCGAAAAATGGATTGCGGACGGGGCGTATTTTCCGGACGAGGCGCTCGATCCTTTGGCGATTACGACGGAGAAACGCGCGGGTTACGATTGGTGGTCGCTGCGGCCCCTGCAAAATGTCGAGGTCCCAGCCGCGGAATCCGGGATGCTCCCGAAATCCTGGAACGCGCACCCGATTGACCGTTTCGTGGGGAAGGCGCTGCGCGAAAAGAAATTGACGCCCTCCCCCACCGCGGATCCTGTGACCCTGATTCGCCGCGCGACCTACGACCTCATCGGATTGCCGCCGACGCCGGAGGAAGTC
>VFKU01000113.1 GCA_009885415.1 Rhodothermota bacterium | reverse complement strand
GTGGTGAAATTTTCGTATCCGGCGCGGGGCGAGATGCCGCCGGTGGTGGTGTATTGGTACGACGGGGGCAATATGCCGCCGCGGCCCGCGGGTGTGCCGGACGATCAGCAGGTGGGCGACGGCGAGTGGAACGCGCGCACGAACGGTTCTTATATGGTGGGCGACGGAGGAGTGATCACCGCGGGTGAATACGGCGGGCGTCCGCGCTTGCTGCCCGACGATCGGATGAAGGACTACACGCCGCCGACGGAGACCATTCCGCGGGTGGATGCGCAGAACCATTATCGGAACTGGTTCGAGGCGTGTAAAGGCGGGGCGCCGGCATGCTCGAACTTCGAGTACAGCGCGCCGTTCAGCGAGATGATCGTGTTGGGCGGCCTGGCGATTCGGCTGGACAAGAAGCTGGAGTACGATTGCGTGGGGGGGAAGTTGACGAACCTTGCGAATTCGGATCATTTGCTGACGAAGGAGTATCGGAAGGGTTGGGAATTGCCTATCTGAAGGGCAAGGAACCCAGCCACGGATTTGACGGATTGGACGGATCGACCAACCCGGGTTAAGGGACGACTTTCGCCGATGAGGGCCGGTTGCGCGATCTGGTTTCGTGAAGGGGACTGCACAAAAAACCGTCGCAGAGAGGGGCCAATCGCCCTTTGAGCAGCTGGCCGGATGAGTCAGCGCAGAGGCTCCGGGGTGGGGTTACGAATTGGGAGGGGAAGGGTCTTGGGTCGTTCCCCGGAGCCCTGCACTTAGATGAATCCTCGAAGGGCGGGGGAAGTTTCACCCCGCGCTCCTGCTCCCTAAGCGCTTGCGTCACAGCCGGCTACACCGCGAGACCTCCATCCCGGTGGGCGGCGAAAGCCAGGCTAATCGCACACGAGGTAGTCGTAGGGGTCGTCTTGGAAGCGGAATCCGTAGTGTAGCAGGCCGAGGCGGAAGCGGAGGATGTGTCCGTCGGAGGCGCGGAACTCGTAGTCGGCGAGGGGACCGCAGAAACGCTCGGCGCGTCCGCGGACGAACTTGATCGCGTAGACCTGTCCGTTTCGTTTGTTTTGCCAGAAGTCGTAGGTGGAAGTCATTGTCAACAATTCTCCGCGCGTGAGGTGGGTGTTGCGATCGCGATTGGCGATGGGTGGGTGCACAAAACGCCGATGTCTGTTACAATGCACGGCTGAGTCATTTTGGGTGCGCTGCAGTCGCGGACGAGGGCGAGGGAGAGGCATCGATGAGCAAGACGATCTGGTACTACAAGCTGTCGGCAACGGAATACCGGAATTGGACGCGTGAGGACATGCAGGGCTGGTGCAAGGCGTTTCAGGGTTGGGTGGAAGACGAGGCGCGCGAGAACGGTTTGGCGAAGTATGTGATCTACGATATCAAGGGTGAGGTGTTGGTGAAGGACAAGGTGACCCCGCTGCCGCTGGTGCGTCCGGCGGATCGCTGGCGCGGACCGGCGGCGACCTGAGGTCTGGGCGGATCGCATCGCGTGCTTCGTTCGCATGTGGCCCCCAGAGCAACCGCAGTGCCCGTGAGGGGCGTGGGCGAATAGCCTTTGCGGCCGGGGCGATCGCGGCGACGGCTGTACGTGGTTCGTCCCGCGAGTGACGCGAATTGTCGCGGCCGGGGCAGGGATGCACGAAAGTGTGCGGGTGCGGCCGGCGGCAAGTAGGATTTAATAGGACTCATAAAACGAAGCGCGCCCGGTCTCCTTTCGGAGACCGGGCGCGATTTTTTTTGACCGGTGATTAGGGTTGCGCGGGGTTTCCGCCGATGACGCGGGGGAGGCGGAGGATACCCTGGGGCGTCGCGGCGCGCGTGC
>VFKU01000426.1 GCA_009885415.1 Rhodothermota bacterium | reverse complement strand
TGAATCCCACTTCCGGCGAGCCGCGCATGCTCTTCATCTTGGTGCGTCGGTGCGGCCGGTTCAGCCGCCGCTCCGTGTGTCACTCGTTCAGTATGAAGGTGACCTTCATCAAGACCCGGTATTCAGAGATTTTTCCCTTGCCATCGAGCAAGACTTCCTGGTCTTGGATCCATGCGGACTTGACGTTCTTGAGCGTTTTTTGGGCTCGATCGAGCCCTTCGCGCATCGCGGCATCAAAGCCCTTGGGCGAGGACGCTTTTATTTCCGTGACTCGTGCAACGGACATGGCTGGCCTCCTGCGTAGCCGATTGGAATGGATCTCGCCGAATGACGACGCAACCCCGAAACCCGCTAGTTGTGTTGCGCGCCTTCAGCAGCGCCCTGGACTTTTTCGCCGCCGCGCTCTATGTCCCGGCCAGCACCCTTGAAGGTATTGCACCCCAAGATGGCGGAGCCGAGAAGGGCACACACGACTGCTGACACAAACACTTTCTTCATTGCATTCATCTGTCGATTCTCCTGTTGATCCACGCCCTGAAAGTACCTAACCAAGATGAACCTCTGGCAAATGTGCGGCAAAATATTGATAAAGCAAGAGACGAGCACGATTGGTTGCGGAAACTCGAGTTAATCCAGATCCAGGTCCACGTGGTGTTCTTGGAGGTCGTTCTTCAAATGGACGGTCTTGTCGATCTGGAGGGTTCCATCCACCATGACCCTGTTGACCACGTTACCACCGCCGACATTGCGGATGGTGATGTGATACACCGTTTCACGGTAGCGGTAGTGGATCTTGAATGACGACCACAGCGGCGGGATGCAAGGAGCGAAGCGGAGCGTGTCGGCTTCCAAGCGCAGGCCGAGCAGCGATTCCGTGATCAGGCGGTACATCCAGCCCGACGAGCCGGTGTACCAGGTCCAGCCGCCTCGACCGGTGTGAGGCGGAGCGCCGTAGACGTCAGCTGCCACCACGTACGGTTCCACCCTGTAGACTTCAATGCTCTCGGCCGTCGCGCCATGGTTGATCGGATTGAGCAGCGATAACACCTCCCACGCCCGCTTGGAATCTCCCATTTCCGCGAACGCCATGGCCGTCCAGATGGCGCCGTGGGTGTATTGGCCGCCGTTTTCGCGGACGCCCGGGTTGTATCCCATGATGTAGCCAGGATTGAGACGTGAGTTGTCGAAGGGTGGATCGAAGAGTTGCACGAGCGCGGTGTCGCGACGGACGAGGCGGCGATCCACGCTGTCCATCGCGGTCCGTGCCCGGCCAGGGTCGCCTGCGCCGGAGAGAACGGCCCAGCTTTGCGGCAAGGAGTCGATCTGACATTCTATGTTCTCCGCCGAGCCCAGTGGCTCGCCGTTGTCGAAATACGCTCGGCGATACCAGGCACCGTCCCACGCGTTTTCCTCGATAGACCTTCGCAACTTCGCCGCGTCGGCCATACATTGGTCGGCAAATGCGTAGTCGCCCCTCCCTCGCGCGTGCGGCGCGAAACTCGTCAGGACGTCGTAGGTGAAGAATGCGAGCCAGACACTCTCGCCTGTTCCCTCCGCTCCGACGAGGTTCATGCCGTCGTTCCAGTCGCTCGAACCCATCAGCGGCAGGCCATGGACGCCCACCCGTAAGCCGTAACGAATCGCTCGTGCGCAGTGTTCGTACAGCGTATCGACATCATCGGAAATCTGGGGCAGGTCGTAGTACGCTTCCTCTTCCGGCCGTACCAAGCGCCCTTCGAGAAACGGCATGCGCTCCTCCCACACCCCGGTGTCTCCGGTCGCAGTCACGTATCGGCATGTCGCGTACGGCAACCAGAGGAAATCGTCTGAACAATGCGTCCGCGAGCCGCGCCCCGAGTGAGCATGCCACCAATGCTGCACGT
>VFKU01000308.1 GCA_009885415.1 Rhodothermota bacterium | reverse complement strand
ATGGCGAAGGATGCGATGAAGGTGACCTCCGCGAAGACGCTCCTCGGCCAGGACTTGCCGATCGAAGCCGGCGAAGGCGTGAAGGTCGGTGGCGCAATGGTGGTCAAGACCGACATCGAGTGCTCCAACGGCGTGATTCATGTGATTGACTCGGTGATGATGCCCAAGGATATCGTCGGCATCGCAGCGGGTTCCGCCGATTTCTCGACGCTTGTGGCGGCGGTAAAGGCCGCGGGCCTGGTCGAGACGCTCCAGGGCGACGGTCCGTTCACGGTCTTCGCGCCGACGAACGCGGCCTTCGCCAAGATTCCGGCCGCCACGCTCACTGACCTGCTCAAGCCGGAGAACAAGGCGAAGCTGCAGGCAATCCTGACCTATCACGTGGTCTCGGGCAAGGTGCTCGCGAAAGACGTCGTGGGCTTGAAGACCGCCAAGACCGTCCAGGGCACCGATATCGATATCACGGTGAAGGACGGAGCGGTCATGGTTGACGGCGCCAAAGTCACCGCGACGGACATCATCGGCCTGAACGGAGTCATCCACGTCATCGACACAGTGATCATGCCGTAAAGCGAAGTTACCCACTCTAATGTCTGCCCTCCCCAGCACCGGGCAGGAACTGCAGAGCTTTGGAGCAGTTCCTGCCTAGGGGAGAGACAATGGAAAAAAATCAGAAGGAGACTCGAAAGTGAACGCGACAAATTCGCAAGATGCAGTCAAGATGTCGGGGATCGAAGGGGGTGAGTCAAACGCATTGTTCGGAAAGCAGGACTATCTAATTCTGGGAGCGGCCGGCATATCCTTCGTCTTTTCCGTACTGCTTTGGTTTTCCGAACAACGGGACGCCGGATTGTTTGTGGGTCTGTGGGTTCCATCGATCATTGGATTGGGAGTCTACATTAAGACAAGCACTCGGAGGCCTCAACTATGAATATTTCACTCTTGGTATTTGTCGTCGGGGCGATCGTCACCACTTTGGTCGCATCGGGAGTAGCCCTGACGATTCGCGAGTTTCATGTTATGGGTAAGGAAATCAGGCGAGGCCATGGCCCGCACCTAGGGCCAAATCCCTATTTTGTGCTGAAGGTGAAGGATTACAAGAATCAAACGCGCGCACCGCTCGATGCGGAATCACCCAGATGACGACTTCGGTCAAGATTTCGACCAATTGCTGCAGAATTTCGGCCAAAAATGCGAGCCGTTCAAAAGAAGCGGAGTGCTTAGCTCCGAGCCCAGCTGTTAGCGGCTTCTTACTCCTAATCGTCTGTTGCTCCTTTTTTTCGGAGAGCGCCTTCGCCCAGGACAGAGTCCCGCCGAGGGTGTCGAGCATTACTCTGGGATCCAGTTCACCCACATCCGCGAATTTGATCGGCTTATTCGTGACTTTTAGCGAGAGCGTAACGGGCGTCGACATATCGGATTTTACGTTGACGACAACAGGCGTAAGCGGTTCCTCGATCTCTAGCGTAAATGCTTTGAGCAACTCTAACTATTTTGTTCTTGTAAACACTGGAAACGGGTCGGGAACTATTCGTCTCAATGTAATTGACAACGATTCGATTCGAGATTCTGCCCAAAACAAACTGGGCGGGTCCGGTAACGGCAATGGTAACTACTCGTCGGGTCCTACCTGTACTATTGATAAAGCAGCGCCGACCGCGACGCTGAGCAGTGCTTCGGGCGACCCTGTGAATGCAGCGATTACGGTTGCGGTGAGCCTTTCTGAGTCCAGCACCGACTTTACATCGGCGGACATTACGGTGGTGAACGCCGCCGTCTCCGGGTTCAGCGGGTCGGGCACGTCGTACAGCTTCACGCTGACCCCGTCGGCCGACGGTACT
>VFKU01000222.1 GCA_009885415.1 Rhodothermota bacterium | reverse complement strand
TCACGGGTGCGGAAAAGACGCGCGAGGGCAAGTTCGAAACGGCGCACGGCGGCACGATTTTTCTTGACGAGATTGGCGACATGGAGCTGGCGTCGCAGGCCAAGCTGCTGCGCGTGTTGCAGGACGGCGTGGTGGAGCGCGTGGGCGGGGCGAAACCTCGGCCGGTGGATGTGCGCGTGATCGCGGCGACGAACCGGGACCTGCGCGTGGCGATCGAGGACGGCAGCTTCCGGCAAGACCTTTTTTACCGGCTCGACGTGCTCAATCTGCGGCTGCCGCCGTTGCGCGAGCGCATCGAAGACCTGCCTGCGCTGATTCGGCATTTCCGCGAAAAGATTTCAAAGCGCATTGGGAAGCCTGCGCCGGAGATTAGCGCGGACGTGCTTGAGCGCATGCGGCGCTATCGCTGGCCGGGCAATGTGCGCGAGCTGGAGAACACGCTCGAACAGCTCTTCATCCTCACCGACGCGCCGGTCCTGCGGCTGGAACATCTGCCGGAGAAATTGCGCGATGCGGCGCCGGAACCATCGCCGTATTCGCTGCCGCCGGGCGGCGTCGTGCTCGAGGATCTCGAGCAGGAACTTATCCGCCAGGCCTTGCAGCGATCCGGCGGGCGCATTAAGGAAGCGGCGGAGTTGCTTGGCTTGACGTATAAGACGCTGCAATACCGGTTGAAAAAACACGAAATCGATCGGCGCGCGACGCAGTAGCGTCGTTGGTGCGTTCGGAGTTGGCGGGCTGAAGCCCACCCTGCGTGCTA
Organism: Rhodothermota bacterium; assembly: GCA_009885415.1. Classification (GTDB taxonomy): domain Bacteria; phylum Hydrogenedentota; class Hydrogenedentia; order Hydrogenedentales; genus VFKU01. The sequence continues at coordinate 15,426 of VFKU01000222.1, read as the reverse complement.
CGGAACCCGATCGGCGTTCTTCATTGGGCGCGCGTCGAGAGATTCGCGGATTCGGTCGGCGATGATTTCGGTCATGCGCGGATCGAGGCCGAGGGGGGCCGTGACCGTCACGGCGACGCCGGGGTGCGCGGCGGCGGCTTCTCCGGCCATGCGCGGGATGTCCGAGGTGCTATGGCGTCCTGGCGCGAGGAAGTACGGATGCACCACGACGCGGCGCGCGCCCTGCGCGACGCAGCGTGCGAAGGCCTGCGCGATGGTCGGCTCGGCGAGTTCCATGTGGGCGATTTCGACGATGGCCGCGCCGCTCACGCCGCGAAACAATTGCGCGACGTCTTCGAGCAGCGCGTTGGCTTCGTCGCGTTTTGAGCCGTGATCTACGAGGATGATCCCGAGATCGTTGGGTAATCGAGCGCCCATTTCAATGCACTACGGTCGCGCGGGAGCGCGACCCTCCCTATTCGTTCGGGCCGATCATTTTGCGTGGATCGACTTCTTGCTTGAATTCCGCTTCGGTGAGGAGGCCGAGCTTGAGCGCTTCTTCGAGGAGCGTGGTGCCGTTCTTGTAGGCCGTCTTGGCGATTTTTGCGGCGTTGTCGTAGCCGATCTTGCGGTTCAGCGCGGTGACCAGCATGAGCGATTGGCTCATGAGCTGCTCGATGCGCTCGCGGTCGGCCTCGATGCCCGTGGCGCAGTGATCGTTGAACGAGAGCGCGGAATCGGCCAGCAGACGGATGGATTGCAGCACGTTGAAGATGATGACCGGCTTGAAGACGTTGAGCTCGAAGTGGCCCATCGCGCCGCCGATGTTTACGGAGACGTCGTTGCCGAGAACCTGCGCGGCGACCATGGTGACCGCTTCGCACTGGGTGGGGTTGACCTTGCCGGGCATGATGGACGAGCCGGGCTCATTTTCGGGGATGCGGATTTCGGCGAGGCCGCAGCGGGGGCCGCTGGCGAGCAGGCGGACGTCGCTGGCGATCTTCATCATGCTGCACGCCAGCGTCTTGAGCGCGCCGTGGGTCATCACCATCGCGTCGTGCGCGGCGAGGGACTCGAATTTGTTGGGCGCGGTCTTGAAGGGCAGGCCGGTGAGCTCGGCGATCCTTGCCGCGACCTTCACGTCGTACCCCTTCTTCGTGTTCAATCCCGTGCCGACGGCGGTGCCGCCGAGCGCGAGTTCGCAGAGCTTGGGCAGGGTCGACTCGATGCGTTCAAGGCCGTTGGTGAGTTGCTGTACGTAGCCGGAGAATTCCTGGCCGAGCGTGAGCGGGGTGGCGTCCATGAGGTGCGTGCGGCCGATCTTGATGATGTCGGCGAATTCCTTGGCCTTTTTGTCGAGCGTGTCGCGCAGCGTGCGCAGGTTCGGCAGGAGATGGTGGTGAATCCGCTCGGCGGCGGCGATGCTCATAGCGGTGGGGAAGGTGTCGTTCGAGGACTGCGACATGTTGACGTGGTCGTTCGGGTGGACCGGTTTCTTGCTGCCCATCTCGCCGCCGAGCATTTCGATGGCGCGGTTCGAGATGACCTCGTTCGCGTTCATGTTCGTCTGCGTGCCGCTGCCGGTCTGCCAGATGACGAGCGGGAAATGATCGTCGAGCGTGCCCGCGATGACTTCGTCCGCCGCCGCGCAGATCGTGTCGCAGAGTTTCGCGTCGAGCAGGCCCTGGTCGCGGTTCACCAGCGCGGCGGCTTTCTTGAGCAGGCCGAGCGCGCGGATGAGTTCGCGCGGCATGCGTTCGCCGCCGATTTTGAAAAAGTGGACGGAGCGCGCGGTCTGCGAGCCCCAGTAGCGGTCGGCGGGGACCTGCATCGTGCCCATGGTGTCGCTCTCGGTGCGGTAATTCATGGAATCGCGCGAGCTCCTGTAGAAAGAATTCCGGGTTGCGAAGGAGGCCGATTATAACGCGTCGACGCGCTCATTTGCGCGGCGCTCACTTCGCGGCCAAGGCCCCGAATCGCTCTTCGTACGCTGGGGTCGTGCGCTCATTGGGCGTGCCGTCGGGGCCGCGAAAGACCAGCAGGGCGGGAAGCTGGAGCAGTTTGGCGAGCAGGAAGCCGTCCTCCGGGCCAAGGATCAGAACCGCGTTCGCGTAGGCCTGGGCCCATAGGGCGTCGGCGTGCAAGACCCAGACGGACTCGAGCGTGTGCGTCGTGCGGCGGCCGGTCCGCGCGTCAACGACCGGCCCGCTGGCGGCGTGGGCCATACCCAGCGCGGAGTCTTCGAGGGGGATCGTGCGCGGCGCGCCGGATTGAGCAGCGGACGTCATTTCGATTGGCCAGGGCCTCCCCGCCGGATCGCGCCCCTTCGCGCGGCGCTGGCCACCGACTTCGATCAGGTAGCTCTCCACCTTCCGGCGATCCAATCCGCGCGCGACGAGATCGGCGGTGTAGCCGGGGAGCAAGGCGCGGAGGTCGACCGTAATCGCGGGTTCCGTTTTCGCCAGCGTGGATGCCGTAGCGTCGAGGATGAGTTTCTCGTAGCCGGTGCGCGCACGGAGCGCATCGAGCTTCGAATCCGAGGGGCCCGCCACGGTGTCGCCCGTCTCGGCGTAAGCGCGAAGGATCGGACCGAGGGTGACGTCGAAAGCACCGGCGGTCTGCTCGCTCACCTTCAATGCGCTAACGATGACCGCGGCGGTTTCCGCTGAAATGCGCACCGGGTCCGAGGAAGTCGTCGCATTAAACCTCGACGTCTCGGAGCTCGGATCGGAGGCGGACATGAGCCACGTAGCTTTTTCGAGGGCCGTCGCAATCACGTTGTGGAGATCGCTGTCCTTGAGTACGTGCGCGGTCTGCACGACGGTGACGGTGTAGGGCACGCCCGCTGACTCGCCGCTTGTCGTGAAGACCGCCGCGCCGCCGGACGGCCCGCCGCGGCCGAGCCACCCCCAGACAATCCACACCCCGACGAGCACGACGATGAGCGCAAACGCGATTTTCCGCGCTCGGCGACGTGCGGCGCGATCAGGATTTTCATTGCTTGGCATGAGGTGCCTGTCTGCGCCGCAGGTTGGCTCGGAAGCCGGGCCGCATCAAGCGTGTCCGCCGGCGTTCTCCGCGCTTGTGAGGGGTCAACGCGGCCGATTGTCTCACCGCTCTTCGGGGGATAGCAAAGGGCCCGGGCTTGAGTACGGAGAACCCGGCTGGCACTCTTTGTTCTTTCTCGCGAATGGGGAGATGGGTGGACGTGGCGCCTGCGGATGAGAGTTGGTATCAACAAGTGCCCGAACATCACCGCCACCGGATTGGCGCGGGGGGCGTGGTCGTGCGGCCGGCGGGGACGGTGTTGCTGGTCGCGCTGATCAAGGAAGTGGATATCGGCGATGCACACTATGTGTTGCCGAAGGGCGGCGTGGAGGCGGGGGAAGATATCGAGCAGGCGGCGCGCCGCGAGATCCTCGAGGAAACCGGTCTGAGCGATCTGACGCACCTGGGTCCGCTGGGCGCGCTGGCGCGGCGGAACTTCAAGAAGACCTATTGGCAGACCTCGCACTATGGCCTGTATTTGACGCGGCAGATCGAGGGCGGCCCGACGGACCCGGACAATTACGGGCTGGCGTGGTTTTCGATCGAGGAATTGCCGCCGATGTTTTGGCCGGACGAGCGCGAACTGATTGTGGGCCGTCGCGAGTGGATCCGTCAACGCGCCGAGACCCTCTAGGCGGTGTGGACGCGGGGCTATTTCTTCTTGTGGGCCTCGAGCTTGTCGAGGGCGAGCCGCGACTTCGGATTGAGCTCGAGCGCGCGATTCCAGTCCGCGACGGCCTTGTCCATGTCGCCCAACTTTTCGTAGGCCACGCCGCGAAACGCGATCGCCAGTTCCATGTTGGGATCGATTTCGAGCACGCGCGCGATCAGCTCGAAGGCCTTCTTCGGATCGCCGCCGTGCTTTTCTTCGGCGAAGAGCGGGCGCTTCGTGGCGGTCAGGAGCGCGTTCGGGTTCTTCGGGTCCAGTTTCAGCGCCATTTCCATGGCGTCGTCCATCTCATTGACGAATTTCTCGCCTTTGTACAGGCTGCGAATCATCGTCGCGTAGAGGTCGGCCTTGATGCGCCACTTCTCGGACATCGTGTCGGGCAGCTCGTCCATCGCTTCGTGGCCGATGTTCGCCACCCGGTCGCCGTCGCGCCCGAGGAGCCGGCGATCGCGCGGATCCATGTCGGTTCCTTTTTCATACGCATAGCGGCGCAACTCGGCCACGGTCAGGCAGGCGCGGCCCAGCAACAGGTAGGTCTCTGGAGCGGGCTTTTCAGCCACGGCTGCTTGCAGCTCGGCGATTAAGGCCAAGGCACCGTCCAAGTCCCCGTCGCGATCGACCTGGACCGCGCGGGCCTCTAGATCTGGGCTCGCCGCGGCGCAGGCGGGATGCAGTCCGGAAGCCATCGCTACGACAACGAAGGCCAAGCCAAGGCCAAAAACCCCGTTCTTCATAAGGACTTACGCCTCCTGCTCCAATCTGGAGCCTTTCCGCTCTACTTGCTCAAGTGTGTACCACGGGCATGGGTTTCGTCAACTATTATCGACGATGAAGCCCCTATTCCCATTCATTTTTCGTCGCCCGCGAGGGCCAGAATTGAGGAGACCAATACGAAATTCGAGAGGACGGCGGCGACCATAGCGATGCCGCAGAGGAGGCCGAAATTGCTGATGGGGACGAAGATAGACATCGAGATCGTGAAGAAGCCGATGCAGGTAACGGTCGAGGTGACGATGCAGGCCGGACCGACATCGGCCAGCATTCCGCGAATGGCGTCGAAATTGCCCTTGCCCTGGGCACGCAGCCAGCGGTAATACGAGAGGAGGATGATCGTCTCGTCAACGGCGATGCCGAGCGAGATGCTGGCGACCATGACGGTGGCGACATCGAGCGAGATGCCGGCGGCGCCCATGACCATCATGACGCAGAGGAGCGGGATGAGATTCGGAGGGAGGAGGATGAGGGTCATGCGAATCGAGCGCATGCCCACGAGGATTACGATGAAGACCATCACGAGTGAGCTGGCGTAGCTCATGAATTGGTTCTGGAGCAGGCCGAACTGGAACTCGTGCATGCGGCTGGCCATGCCGGTCACGTGGCCGGAGAGCGGCGCAGGCAGCGCAGCGAGTTCGCGCTCGGCGGCATGGATGACTTCGTCGAAGACGCTCGCGTCGCGCGAGTTCATCAGCACGGAAAAACGAATGCGCCCCCCGTCCTGGCTCTCGAAACGTTCGATCTGTTTGCGATCGCCTTTGCCCATCACGTCGAGGAGTTTGTCGGCTTCTTCGCGCGAGGACGGCAAGGCATAAAACGCGGGATCAAAATCGTGTTCCCACTGGTTCACCTTCTTGAGTAGGTCGAAGGGACCGAAGACGCGGGACACGACGGGCTGCGCCTCGATGGCATCGACGACTTTCTGGATCGCGGGCCAGTGCTCGGTGTTGGTCCAGCCGCCCGGGGTCTCGATGACGATTTCCATCGATTGCAGGCCGGTGAGGTGCTGGGATACGAAGTTATACGAATCGACGATAGGGTGGCTCTTGGGCAGGAAGGCGAGCGAATCGGGCTGGGCCTTGACCTTGAGCGCGAAGAATATGGCGACCGCGGCGATGAGGGCGAAAATTCCGAGGGCCCATCGCGGGCGGCGCGTGAGCAACGCGCCAAAGCGATCGAGCGCGCGGCTGGCGTGGTGCACGTGGTAGGCCGGCGGCACCTTGAAGGCGATGCAGAGCCAGGGCGTGAGGTAGAGGCTGACGAGCAGCATGAGGATCATGCCGAAGGACATGTAGGCCCCAAGCTCGCGGATGGCGCTGACGTTGGTGGTGATGAGCGAGAGAAAGCCGAGTGAGGTGGTGATGGACGACATGATGAGGGAGGTGCGCAACTCGGTCATGGTCTCGGCGATCGCCTTCACGGGCGATTCGGCGTGCGCCGAGAGTTGTTGAAAGCGGCTGACCACGTGGATGCTGTTCGCCAGCGCGAGTACCCAGAGGATCAGCGGCGAGGACGCAGTGACGAGGTTGAGCGTGTGCCCCGTCGCCTGCATGCTCGCCATGGTCATGAGCAGGACGACGGAGTTGCAGATCAGAACCACGAGCGTCGCCTTGACCGATCGCAGCAGCCAGACGAGGACGATGAGCGAGAGCACGGCCGCGATGGGGAACATCCGCATCGATTCGCCCATGGTGATGATGTTGATGGCGTCCTCGAAGACGGGATCGCCGACGACGTCCACGCGAAACCCGAAATCGCGCAGGGGCCGAACGGCATCGTCGATCTGTTTTACGATCTCTTTGGTCGCGTCGGGCGTGTCCATGGGCTTGAGTTCGAGGAGCAGGCCGGCGACGTTGTGGTCCTTCGAGATGAAGAGGCCCTGGTAGAAGGGCGTGTTGGTGACTTCGTCCTCGAGGGCCTCGGCGTCGTCCTGGCCGAAGGTGTCGCGGAAAAGCACCGGCAGGCCGTCGACCGCCGCCACGTAGGGGATTTTCTCGAGGCGCGCGACGGCGTCCACCATCGTATCGAGGGACTCGAGTTCGAAGAGGGGCTTGCCGGAGACTGCGACGATGGCGATGTTGTCGTTGCCGAATTCTTTTTTGAATTCCTCGTAAGCGCGCGCGGCGTGGCTGCGGTGGTCGAGCATGCGCTCGTGACGGTTGTCGGCCCGGAGCTGGGTGACCAGCGCGAGCGAGACGAGGCAGAGCACGCCGAATACGATGGGGCCGAGTCGAGAAGGCATGAAGCGAGCGCTACCTGTCGTGGATGCGCCGGGCCCCCCGGCCCGGCGGCGGCAAGACTACTTTATCGCGGCGGCGCTGTTCTACTGCCGCGCGCTGGCCGGCGGCTCAGTTGCCGCCGAAGAACTGCGCGATCTGCGCGAACTGCTGGCTCACCGGAAACTTGCCGGGATACTTGGCGAACTTCACGTGGCCGTCGAGATAGAGAATGTTTGACCCGCCCGGAACATGGTTGAACGAAGTGGGAATCGCCGAAACGGAATCGAAGCCCATGACCACGTCGCTCTGGGATTTCGCCGAGGCGCCGGGATTGTTGATGTCGGTGATGAAAACACGCTCGATACCTTCGCGCAGGTGGAAAAAGGTCTTCGAGGGGATCGGGCCGGGGCCGTCGATGTCGGCCTCGATGTCTTCGTCATACACCGCGGAAATGGGCCACGCCGCAACGTGGTCGCTGATCGCAGTGGTGGCAGCGGCCAGGAAGGCAGCGAAGGAAGTAATGTTGCCGACCCCGTCGAGGTCGTTCGGATCGATGGCCCAAGGAAGGTAAACGTACGACGCGGAGGTCACGGCGCACACGTCGATGGTGCCGTCTTTGTCGCCGTTCCCGTCATTGTCCGCATCTAGGTTCCAAATTCCCGAGGCGACATCGTTGCCTGCGGTGAAATCGGAGGGGCACACGTAAACGTTGAGGTCGGGGAGGTATTCCGGATACATCGCCGTCGTGTCGGGCACGGCCTGAATTTGTACCCCTTGGACGAAAGCGAGCGACGGCGGGTTTGGCAAGGAACACACGGGCGACACGTGCGTCGCCTCGTAGTTGGGCGAGGGGTAGTCCACGGAGGTAGAGCGTTGGAAGGGTGGAAATATTTCCGACCGCGATTCACCGGCGTACATCTTGAGCGCGAGACCTATCTGCTTGAGGTTGTTCGCGCAACTGGCGCGGCGCGCCGCCTCACGTGCTCGCGCGAGCGCCGGGAGCAGGATTGCCGCCAGAATGCCGATGATGGCAATCACCACCAAGAGTTCGATTAAGGTAAATCCCTTGCGCTTCATCCGACCCGCCTCCTCCTACGGCCACTGCTGCCCGACCGTATCCGCGCCGTATTATTAGCGGGCCCGGTGCCTGTACTCAAACGGCGACACTCTGTCTCCAGAACTGGTCCACCTCCCGTCCGAAATATTGGACTCTGGCTTGGGAAGATTCGTTTGCGCGGGGCAGGACGAACCGGGACGCCTTCGAGGCTATCGGCGGGCTTAATACGCCCGATCAATCCGGCCCGAGCGCTTCGCGATCGCGGACGCCGAGCAGATACAGGATGCCGTCGAGGCCAACGGTGGACAAGACGGAGCGGGCGGACTCGCGCACGAGGGGCTTGGCGCGAAACGCGATGCCGAGGCCGGCGGCGGCGAGCATGGGCAGGTCATTGGCCCCATCGCCGACCGCCACGATCTGCGCAATGTTGATGCGTTCGCGCGCGGCCAACGCAGCGAGGAGTTCGGCCTTTTCCTGCGCACCGACGATCTCCCCGGCGACGCGGCCGGTCAGTTTTCCGCCGGTGATCTCGAGTTCGTTGGCGAAAAGGTAGTCAATGCCGAGCCGCTCTTGCAGCGTCCGGCCAAAGTAAGTGAATCCGCCGGAGACGATCGCTATTTTGAAGCCGAGCCGCTTGAGCGTTCCGATGAGGCGTTCGGCGCCCTCGGTGAGCGGAAGGCGTGCGGCAATTTCGCCGAGGCGGCGTTCGTCCAGGCCTTCGAGCAGCGCAACACGGCGGCGCAGGCTTTCCTTGAAGTCGAGCTCGCCGCGCATCGCCGCCTCGGTGATCGCGGCCACCTTCTCCCCCACGCCGGCGGCCTTCGCCAATTCGTCGATCACTTCGACGGAGATCAGGGTCGAGTCCATGTCGAGCGCGACCAGGCGCCGGTTGCGGCGGTAGACGTCGTCCACCTGGAAAGCGATGTCCACGCCCAACTCGTGCGCGAGCGCGAGAAAGGCCGCGCGCATGGCCGTGGCGTCTTTGGGCGTGCCGCGGACGGAGAATTCGACGCAGGCCATCGCCGGCGGCGGCGTGCCGTCGAGCGGAATGCGGCCCGAGAGTCGTGTGATCACATTGATGTTGAGCCCCTGCTCGAAAATGACACGGGTGAGTCCGGCGAGGTGGCGCGCGTTCACGATGCGGCCGAGCAGCGTAATGATGTGACGGTCCTTGCCTTGCTCGCCGACCCAGTGCGCGTAGTCCGGCGGCGCGACGGTGGCGAATTTAATCTTGAGCCCGAGGCCGTGCGCGCAGGCGGTGAGTTCGTGCTCGATGTGCGTCCAGTTTGCACGCGGCGGCGCCTGGGTGAGAATGCCGAGCGAGAGGGTCTGGTGGATGACCGCCTGGCCGATATCGAGGATTGGCGCGTCACAGGCAGCGAGGATCTCGAGCAACGACACGCTCACTCCGGGCTTGTCTTCGCCGGACACCGTGATGAGAATCGCGCTGCTCACGGGGCCTCAGGCGTACTGCGCGACGACGGCCAGGCCGGCCGCGACGCTGGTGAAGGTGTCGCGGTGCTGGAGCCTCTCGTGGCCGTAGCGTTCGCCGAGCATCTGCCGCACCGCGGGAATCAGGCTCGTGCCGCCGGTCGTCAGCACCAGATCGAGCGAGTCGGGTTTGATCCCCGCCGCGCGTTCGGCCTCGATCAGGCTTTCCTTCATCCGCTCGATCATGTGCTCGATGATATGCGAAAACTCCTGCCGTTCGAGCCGCTCGTGCAGATGGATGTCTGTCCGCTCGAAGGTGATCTCCGTCTCCGTCACGTCGGAGAGCCGACGCTTGGCCGCCTCGACCTCGCGCGCGAGCGGATAGCCGCAGTTGCGCTGGATGAGCGTGCGCAGCGCGCGGATGCGATCGCCCTGCTCCGAGCTGGCTTCGGCCGCGATCAGCCAGTTGATCGTCTCTTCGGTGTTCAGCTTGTACAGGTTCTGCCAGTCCACCACGGAATTGAAAACGAACTGCGGCAGACGGAGTTGCGCCGGGCCGTAGCGCGCGCGGCTGCCGAGGCAGGGGAAAATTTTCGAGCGGACGATCTCGTGGTCGATCGCGTCGCCGGCGACGGGAATGCCCGAGACGCTCAGGATGCGGCTCTCGGATAGGCGCGAGGCGGCCGTCGAGGCCCCGCCGAATTCCATGATGCACACATCGAAAGTGCCGCCGCCGATGTCGACCACCATGAGCCGCTGCTTCTGGTCCGTGCGAATCGCGTAGTCCACGCAGGCCGCGACCGGCTCGTAGAAAAAGGAGATATCCTTGAAGCCCGCCAGGCGCGCGGCGGTCTCGAGCCGACGCTGGGCGGCCTGGTCCTCCTCGGGCCGCAGCGAAAATCGCACCGGCCGCCCGAAGACCGCAGTCTCCACCGAGCGGCCCGCGGCCTCGTCGGCGGTTGACTTAATGCGCTTCAAGATCGTGGCGACGAGTTGCTCGATCTGGAATTGGATTCCGAAGACTTCCGTGCCGGTGAACTCGCGCATGCGCAGCGAGGTCTTCAGGGACTGGAAAAGACGTCCCGGCGCGTTGATCTCGACCATCGCCCGCGCGGTGACCGCCTCGGTCATGTCGTTGCCGTCCTTGCGCACCGAGCCGCCGTACTCGTTGTCCATCTCGCCGCCGACGTAGCCGTCGATGTGAACGCCGAGCGACACCGCACGCACGAGCACCTCGCGGTCGACGTTGCGTTCGATAAAGGTGTCCGCCGCCGCGCGCCCGACGATCTCTTCGCCGTCGCGGGAGATGTAAAGCAGCGAGGGCAGGGAGGTCACATTGTCGTTATGGGCATCAATGGGCAATACGCGGACAGCGCCGTCCTCGGCGAGGGCGACGCTGGAATTGGTTGTACCGAAATCTATTCCACACCGAACTTCAGCCAAACGACACCCCTTATCCGGTCTCGACCGGGGCCCAACGCCCCTAAGCCCTTTCCAGTAAATGCTTTACGAAATATATATCAATCTGCTAAAATTATCAAATTTCGCCTATAAATCTCTTGACAACAAGTGCTTAATGTAGTATTCTTGTGCCATGACAGAGCAGACGATCCTCAAAAATCGCGTTCGTGAACTTCGCACGCGGCTGGACATGCGGCAGTCTGATCTCGCCCGGGAGATCGGGGTGACTCGGCAGACCATTCTCGCTATCGAGAAGGGCCGGCTGAATCCTTCGATTAACATCGCCTTGAAGACCGCGCGCGTACTTCGCGAGCCGGTCGATTACGTGTTCTATCTTGAACACAATCAGGACGTGTTGGCCAGTTTGCTCCCGGCCGAGAAAATGGCGTCCGCGGCCCCCATCTGGAACCTTGGCCAGCCCTAAACGGCTGTCGTTCAAGCGTTTCACTTGGTCGTCCCCTGCCCACCCGGCGGGCTAGATGAAGTACATGTCCGCCTTGGCGGCCTCGTCCAGTATAGACTGAATGGTGATTTCGCCGAGGGTCTCCGTCAGCCGGCGGGCCACTTTTCTCCACACCAGCCGCACTTCCTCGGTCGGCGAATCCAGCCCCGGAATCGGCTCCAAAATCGGGCCGTCCACCGCCGTAACCACGTCCAATACGCTAATCGCGCCCGGCCCACGGCCCAGCATGTAGCCGCCTTGCGCCCCGCGGACGCTTTGCACCACGCCCGCCCGCTTGAGCTGCAAGAGGATGTGAACTAAATACTTCTCAGGAATCCCCTGCCGCTCCGCGATTTCGGTCGCAGTCTGAGGGGTGCCCATCGGCGCATGGCGGGCGAGGTCGATCACCGCCCGCACCGCATAATCGCACCTGGAAGAGATGTTCACCGTTTAATCCTTAGTCCGGGACTATTATTTCCAAATGCGGCGGTGGATGTCAACGTGTTCGACGCAGTATCGCCCTATCGTCACCGCACGAATGCGTCGGCCGATGCCTCGTTGGGCTCTGGTATACTCAGACACTTGGAGTCCAAACTATGAGCATTCTCATGAAGCTCACCCTCAGGGTCTACCCGGAAGACGGCGAATTCGTCGGCGTGTGCGAAGAGCTGGATGTCGCGACGCAGGCCGACACTCCGGAAACGGCCATGGCGCGGCTTCGCGAAGCAGTCGACCTCCACGTGTCCGCCCTCGAAGACGCAGGGGAACTTCACCGCTATCTTGCCGAACACGGCGTAAAATTTGAGACCTCGAATCAGACTGGCGCAGCCCGGAGTGCGGTCGGCGCTTCGCAGCGCAAGACAAACGGTCACGCTGACGAAGCTGATCTTCGTTCGACTTGGGACACTGAGCAGGTGGTCGCCACTTGCGTGCTTGAGCGGTGAGCAAACTTCGTTGTTCGAGCGACGAAGCCCTCCGCGCATTGATCACCCTCGGCTTCTCGCACGACCGAACCACCGGCAGCCACGCCACGTACAAGAAGCGCGTCCTCGACCGAACTTTCGTGGTCACGGTGGTACTCGGATGCAAAGACCTCAAACCAGGAACGCTCAGAAGCATCGTGCGCCAGTCGGGTGTATCGCGGCAGGATTTCATTAACGCGCTGAACGCCTAAAGGTGCGCCGCGATGCTGACTGAGGATCTGAATTACGATTTGCCCGAGCGGCTGATCGCGCAACAGCCCGCGGAACGCCGGGACGATTCGCGATTGTTGGTGGTTGATCGGCGCACCGGCGATCTTCGCGAGGACGTGTTTCGAAATGTAGGGCGTTATCTTCGGCCGCCGGATTGTCTCGTTCTCAACGACACGCGCGTGATTCGCGCGCGACTCAACGCGCAAAAACCGACCGGCGGCAAGATCGAGATTTTCCTCTTGCGCGAACTCGCGCCGGGCGAGTGGGAAGCGCTGGTGCGGCCCTCGAACCGGGTGAAGCCGGGATCGGTCGTGCGGATTGGCGCGTCGGTCGATGCTCGTGTTGAAGAAGCGCTGCCGGGCGGCTCGCGGCGCGTGCGCTTCGAGACACCGGACGTGATCGGCGCGCTCGAGGCCGTGGGCGAGATTCCCCTGCCGCCCTACATCCACCGGGACGCACCGGACGCTCGCGATGCGGAACGCTACCAGACTGTCTTCGCGCGGCGGCCGGGCGCGGTGGCCGCGCCGACCGCGGGCCTGCATTTCACGCCGAAGCTGCTGGCGGAATTGGATCGCCAGGGCGTGGGCCGCGCGTATCTGACGCTGCACGTGGGCTACGGGACCTTCAAACCAATTCAGGCCGAGCGCGTCGAGGATCACGAGGTGGACGCGGAGGACTTTAATCTTCCGGAGGAAAGCACGGCGACGCTGAACGCGGCGCGCGCCGCCGGAGGCCGCGTGGTGGCCGTGGGTACGACCGCGACGCGCGTACTCGAAACGCAGTGGCGGGATGGCCGATTCCACGCCGGCGCGGGCCAGACGCGCATTTTCCTTTATCCGCCGCACACCTTTCGCGGCGTGGACGCCTTGATCACGAACTTCCATCTGCCGAAATCGAGCCTGCTCGCGCTCGTGTGCGCCTTCGCGGGGACGGAACGGACCTTCGCGGCGTATCAGCACGCGGTGGAAAAAGAATTTCGTTTCTACAGTTACGGCGACGCGATGCTGATCGTGTGATTGGCGCGTTATTCGCCGCCCACGTGATCGGCGGGATTCACGCCCAGCGTGCGGGCGATCGTGCCGAGGCCCGGCAGATCCTTGCCCATCACCGCGGTGGCCAGCGCCGCCAACACGATCACGAGCAGCAGCGCGAACACGCCCGCAAAGAAGCCCCGGATTTTCGTCATCGACATTTTCGCCATGGTCTCGCTCCCTCTCGTTGTGTCGCCGCACCGGTCCACTCCGCCGCGCGGTTAATCCTCGCTGAAATGAATCGCCACGCGCCGGCCTATCAGCGCGCTAACGTCGCCTTCGTCCACCTGCACGACCACTTCACTGTGCGCCTCGCCGCCGACGCTGGTGTCGAGCCGGTGTTCTTCCGCGTGCTGCGGCGTGCGCCGATGCACCGCGACGACCACGCCCGAAATCCTGCCATGATGGGCCGGCGCGCCCGCTCGCCGCACCACGCCCTCGCGCGGCTCGACCCGGTGCGGAGGGGTCACGTGTTCGAGCGGATCCACGTAGTCCGGCGGCACGTCCGGCTCCTATGCGCGCTGCAAGCGCGCCTCGACTTCGTCGCGCTTGGCCTTGCCCTCAAGCAATTCGATCAGTCGCAGCGCAAAATCCATCGCCGTGCCCGGCCCGCGCGAAGTCACGATCTTGCCGTCCACTTCCACCGCCACCCCCGTCGATTGCACGGCCGGGCGATCGCTCAGATCCAAGACGCCCGGATAACTCGTCGCGCGCTTCCCGTCAAGCAAGCCCGCGTGCGCCAAGATTCGCGGCGCCGCGCAAATCGCGCCGATGAATTTTCCGTTCTCGGCCATTTTCTTGAGCAGCGCGTGGATGCGCTCGTCCTTGTCGAGATTGTCCGCGCCGGGCATCCCGCCGGGCAGCACGACCATGTCGAAATCCTGTTCGAGCGCCTTGTCGAGCGACAGGTCGGGCAAGATCACCGTCTGCCGGCTCATTACCACGGCGTCCTCGGTCGGCCCGGCGATCACTACCTCGACCCCAGCGCGACGCAGGAGATCGACAATCGTGATTGTCTCGAGTTCCTCGGAGCCTTCGGCGATTGGCACCAGCACTCGCGACATGGATCAGACCCTCACGTTTTCTTGCCTGAGGCCAGTCTACTGGCGGCGATCCGAGCAGTCAAAGACGCGGCGTCCGTCCGGCGCATAGGTCCTATAGGACCTATAAACCTCGCTTGTGATCCCCGCTTCCGCTGGAAACCCGAATTCGGGGCCGTTATACTCCGGCCCTCTGCGGCTTTGGCGTCGATTCCTCGGGCTCCCAACGGACCCGGCTAGCCTCTCGGGAACCCCATACTCGTGACTGCATCCACCAAGCTATTGACCGACGGTTTCCCGCTCGACGTGAGCGGATACAAGCCGCTCTCGCTCGACCCCGCGCGCGCGACGCTCAGCGCCGCCGAGCTCGCCCACCTGCGCGCAAACGTCCAACTCGTGCGCGACACCGTCATCTTCTTCACGGCCTGCGCGGGCGTCAAGGGTCTCGCGGGCCACACCGGCGGCGCGTACAGCATCGTACCGGAAGTCCTCATTGCCGACGCCTTCATCCGCGGCAGCGGCGGCAAAGTCTATCCCGCGCTCTTCGACGAAGCGGGGCACCGGGTCGCGATCCAATACGCGATGTCCGCCTTCAACGGCGCGATGCCTTTCGAAAAACTCTTGCACTACCGCGAACCCGGCGCGGGCTTGTACGGCCACCCGGAACTTGATCCGCATCTGGGCATCACCTTCAGCTCGGGGCGTCTCGGCCACATGTGGCCTTTTGTCAACGGCGTCGCGCGCGCACATCCCGATCAAGCCGTGCTCCTCTTCGGCTCGGACGGTTCGCAGCAGGAAGGCAACGACGCCGAGGCCGCGCGCCATGCGGTCGCGCAGAAGCTCAACGTCAAGCTCCTGCTCGACGACAACAACATCACCATCGCCGGCCACCCGAGCGACTACCTCCCGGGCTACGACCTCGCGCGCACGCTCGAAGGCCACGGCCTACTCGTACTCACGGGCGATCCGGAAAATCTCGAAGATTTGTATCGGCGCATGCAGCGCGCCTTCACGACGCCGGGCCCCGTCGCGCTCGTGAACCGCCGGCCGATGGCACCCGGCGTGCCCGGCATCGAAGGTT
>VFKU01000600.1 GCA_009885415.1 Rhodothermota bacterium | reverse complement strand
GTCGATGTAGCCCTCCGCCGTGGGCGGATCGAGCGCAACGTCTTCGGCGCGGCCGACCGCGTACAACTCAGCGACAACCTCGCGCATGATCGCTTTTGTATGTTCGGTGTCGAGCAGGCCGCCGTAGGGCACGTCGAGGAGCGCCGAAAGGGGATTGAGGGAGCAGTTGTAGGCCACCTTGGCCCAGAGGAAGGTCGCGATGCGATCCGTCGCGTGCGTGGGGATGCCGGCCGCGTCCATCGCATTCGCAATGAATTCGATGCGCTCCAGCGGCACCGCGTCGCGGTAGCACCCGATCGCGGTCGCGTCGGCCGTGACGGTGACCTGCGCGTGGCCGGGCTCTGGCAGCCACACGCCATAGATGACGCGCGCATCGAGCACGTGCTGCCACCCGAGGACCTCCGCGAGAATCTCAGCGTTGCCGAGTCCATTCTGATACGAGCACACCAGCGTCTCCGGGCCGACGAAAGGCCGGAGCAATTCTGCCGCGGCACGGGTGTCGTAGGACTTCACGGCAACGACAATGACATCTATGGGACCGGAAACCCCGGCGAGCGTGGTCGCGGTCTTGAGGCCGTGGATACGATGCTCGCCCCAAATGCCGCTGATGCGGAGGCCGGCGTTTTTGATTGCGTCCAAGTGGCCCGCGCGGCCGATCAGGGTGACGTCGTGCCCGGCCTTCGCCATGAATCCGCCGACGACGCTGCCGACCGAACCCGCACCGTAGATCAGGACCCTCATGCCCGTCCCGCGGCCTTCGCGCCGTCGCGGCCCTGTTTGCGCAGGCAGGCGGCAAGAGCCGCGGCCTCCGCACCGTGGAAATCGATCGAGATCGCGGACTCGTCCTCGGCGAGGGCGTACAGCGTGAGGCGATCGTCCCCGCCGGCGGTGTCCACTTCCCGGATGCGATAAAACGGGATGGCGATTCGTTGAGAACTGACACTGACCACGAGGAAATCGTCGTAGACCGACACGCGGCAACCGCGACCTCGACTCCATTGCCGGCGGTTCACGCGGCCAGCGCCGAGGACCTCGAGGCCCGGCGTGCGGCCGGATTCCTGTGGCAGGCGCGTGTCGCGCTCACGGTCGCGCAGGACCTTGTATCCGATGCCGAGTCCCGCCGCGAGCACGATCCATCCCACGAAGAAAAGGACGGCGATGACCAGATCCACCGACATCGTGTCCTCCCGGGTTTCGGCGCGCTACTTCACCGGCCGTAGCACGAGGTTGCGGTACTCGACCGAGCCATGATCGCCCTGGAGATAGATGGGGCCCGGTTTGAACTCGTCCGAGGTCAGTGCGCCGCCCGTGCAGCCGAGCAGCGGCTGGTTGTCGATGATCATCGTGCCATTCAGCTTGACGGTCACGTGTCGATCGACGAGGGTGATGTCGAGCGACTGCCACTCGCCGGCGGGCTTTTCCTGCGAGGAGGTGGGCGTAATCCGGCTATACACCGCGCCCATGTGGTGCGAATCCAGCGACTGGCCAAAGCTGTCCTCGACCTGCACTTCGTAGATGCCGCGCAGGTATACGCCGCTGTTTCCGCCGGCCGGGACGCGCACTTCGAGCGTGAGATTGAAGTCTTCGAACACGGCCTCGGTGCGCAGGTTTCCGAAATTGACGCCGTGACGCGGTGCCTCGTTGGTCAGGACGCCCTCTTTGATCGTCCATCCGTTCTTCGCGTTGCTGTTCGTCAAGGTCCAGCCGCCGAGGTCCTTGCCGTTCAACAGTTGAATCGCCTCGCCGAACTTCACCTTCTTGAGATTTGGCGCTTCCGGCAGGTCTGCGATGCGCGTACCCGTGAAGGGCCGCTCGCTGACACCCTGGCCGTTCGACGCCGGCTGACTCTGGACCAATTCGAGATCCTGCGCGCCCTTGAGCTTGGCGGTGATCGTTTCGGTGAGCCGCCGCGTGCGGAGGACTTTGCCGTCCTTGTCTTTCTCTTCGAGGGTGTTGATGCGTGTGACGACGAGGGCGTCGCCGTTGACGTAGACGCTCTCGACCGGGACCACGCTGCCGCCGCCCCAGAGGATGCTGCCGTCGAGGTACGCGCCCGCGTCTTCGATGCCGAGCCATCCTGCGCCGCCGCCGGGGATGGTCAAGGCCCACCGGCCGATGAAGGGGTCGCTGGCTTTCGCCGCGTGGGCGCTCAAGGACACGAACATCATACTGGCCGCCGCAAACATGATGGCGATTCGACAGGAACGCATAGGGAGATCTCCTTTTCGAAGGAACGTGAGAATCCGCATAGTGTCCCGCATCGCCGAACCCGAACGCAAACGCTCCGCCCAGCGAGATACTACTTTGGACTGCGGCAGCGTTAGCCGCCGCTTTACCAAGCCCAGCAGAGCTGGGCGGCGTCGCACCGACGGCCTCGCTTCTCTGGCGCGCCGTGCTGCACTCGCCCGGCGAAATGTGCGTTCGTCTCGACCCGCGCTTAGGAGCCGTACGCTTTGCGGACCGCTGCGGTCGCCGCGCCTGCATCGAGTTTCTGGCCCATTGCACGCAGGACGGTTTCCAGCGCGCCGACGACTTTCAGGATGTTTTCCTGGCGCGCGGAGTGGCCCATGACGCCGATGCGCCAGATTTTTCCGGCCATGGAGCCGAGGCCCGCGCCGATCTCGATGCCGTGCTCGTTCAGCAGCGTCTTGCGCACGGCGGCTTCGTCGACGCCCGCGGGGATCGAGATGGAGTTGAGCTGCGGGAGGCGGTGCGCCTCGGCGACGACGAAGGAGAGGCCGAGCGCTTCGACGCCGGCGCGTAGCGCGAGGTGGTGCTTGCGGTGGCGCGCCCAGGAATTTTCGAGGCCTTCTTCGCGCAGGATGGTGAGCGCTTCGTGGAGGGCGTAGTTTGCGTTGATCGGCGCGGTGTGGTGGTAGGCGCGGCGGTTTTCGCCGGACCAGTAGCCCATGAGTAGCGAGATGTCCAGGAACCAGCTTACGCAGGGGGTTTTGCGCTTTTTCACGGCATCGAGCGCGCGCTCGCTGAAGGTGACGGGGGAGAGCCCCGGCACGCAGGAGAGACATTTTTGCGTGCCGGAGTAAACCGCGTCGAGGCCCCACTCGTCCACTTTGAGCGGCGTGCCGCCGAGCGCGGTCACGGTATCAGTCACGAGGAGGCAGCCGTGTGCGTGGCCGAGTTTCGCGAGGGTAGCGCTGTCGGATTCCGCGCCGGTCGATGTCTCCGCCTGCACCCACGCGAGCACCTTCGCGCTGGGGTTTTGCTTTAGCGCATCTTCAACCTTCTGCGGATCGACCGGCGTGCCCCAGGTGTCCTCGACGACGATTGCGGTCCCGCCGATGCGGCCGACGATGTCCCTCATACGTCCGCCGAAAACGCCGTTCACGCAGACGACCGCCTTGTCGCCGGGTTCGAGCAGGTTGACCAGGGCGCATTCCATGCCGGCGCTGCCGGGCGCGGAGACCGGAAAGGTCATCTGGTTTTTCGTCTGGAAGGCGTATTGCAAAAGCACCTTCGTCTCGTCCATGAGCCGGATGAATTCCGGGTCGAGGTGGCCGATCGTCGGCTGCGCGAGCGCGGCGAGCACGCGCGGGGAGACGTCTGAGGGGCCGGGGCCCATGAGGGTGCGGAGGGGGGCTGTGAATGCGGGCATGGTCGTGCGACTCCTTCCGTTGAAAAGAAAACCCGGCGCCTCGCG
>VFKU01000226.1 GCA_009885415.1 Rhodothermota bacterium | reverse complement strand
GCCCGCGCGAAGACACTCCAAGACGGAGTTGCGCCCGTAGACCAGACCTGACTCGCCGCGATCCCGGTTCACCGTTCGCCGAAGGGATCCATGTCGATTTGATTGACTTCGATGAGTTTTTGGATCCGCAACTTTAACTCGTCTTTGTTGGCCACGCGTTTGTCGTACTGGATCGCGTCCTCTTCCCACAGGCCGAGCAGAAGGTTGATCGCCTCTTCGTTCTCGTCGAGTTTCTCGTGGACGCGCGCGAGTTGGTAACGGGTCCAATAACGATTGGCCCCCGCAGGGTAGCGCTGCACCGCGGCGCTGTAGAATTTCTTCGATTGTTCATAGCGGAAGGTGGAGAGGAGGAAGCCGCCATAGCGCGTGAGCGTGGCCTCGTTCACCTTGTCATTTTTGGCGTTCGCGCCGGGGGTATCCGAGGTCGCCCGGTTGTACATGTAGCTGATCCCGCCCGAGGTCACCAGCCAGCCGCCGCCGAACACGACCAGAATGATGACCACCCACTTCAGTTTGCTCAGATCCATTTTATGATTCCTTCATGAAATCGAGGACGACCGCGTCCCCGCCTATAAATTCTCGTTGATGAAATCGCTCAAGTACGGCACGTTGACGTGGAAGAGAAAATGCAGCGCGACGGCGATTACGAGTGCGACGAGTGCAAACACGAGTAGCTTGCGGATACGCATCCAGAGCTTTGCGAAAAAGCTCGTGTCGCGGGTCATGTCGTCGAGCGTGGCGGCGCGCTTGACGAAAGCCTCGTGGCGCGCTTGGCAGTGAGCGGAGCAGAAATTTCCCGTCGCGCCCTTCACCGCGCAGGCATCGCAGAAGGGCTTGCTGCACTGCTTGCAGCGTCCCGTCGCCTCGACGCTGGGGTGGTTAACGCAACTCGATGCCGTGCCGGAAACCATAAGCGCCTCGTTTCCACGCGGACACCGGGCCGCGTGATCATTCTGCGATTATTGCACCGATGCGAGGCCACGTCAAGAGATTAAGGAGCGGGATGAATCTGCACGTCGGTTCGGGCACCCGTTGCCCTACAACTCTCCAGTATTCCGTTGAACGTGTTCTCGGATGCGGCCAGGCTCGACTATCCACAATTTCCCGCGAATCTCCCGGGTCTCCAGTGTGTCGATCACTCCCTGGACAAGAACGCGCAGCGAATTGCGCGTCACCCGGCCGACGGGCGCGAGAACGATAATTCCAGCCGTGGGGGTTCCGGCGAGAAGAGGAGTACATTGCCAAAATCCCGGTCGAGCGTCACCAGTACCCTGCCCTCGGACACAGCGGCGGCCAGCACGTCCTCGTCGTGAGCGCCCAGCAGATTTTCCTCACGCAACGAATGGCAGTCGTGGCCGCGGCTGGCGAACAGGGTCTGGATGAACGGTCCGAGATTCTCGTCGAACTTGAACTTCACGTCCGCGAGTCCGCGGGAATCGGGATGATCCGCTCCCGCGACATTTCGGAACCGTAGGCGATGCAGGCTTGAACGTCTTCGCGCGTCAAGTCCGGATACTCTTCGATGATCGCTTCGACACTTTCGCCTTCAGCGAGAAAATCGAGAATGAGCGATACCCAGATGCGAGTGCCGCGAATGCAGGGCTTGCCAAAGCAAATTCCCGAATCGATCGAAATGCGCTTCAGTAAGTTTTCTCGTGGCATGATTGAACCGATCCGTGGCGCGAATACGATCTAGCTAGCGCACCGCTTCTTATTCTATCCCGATTCGGGAACCGGCAGCGGGTCGGTGCTATTGTTTTGCCCAGCGCATTGAGCGACGGACGGCTTCCTGCCAGGCGGTGACGTGGGCCGTGCGTACGTCGGATTTCATCTTTGGTTTGTACTCTTTTTCGAGTGCCCAGTTCTTCGTGACGTCGCTCTGGTCTTTCCAGAAGCCGGTGGCGAGGCCGGCGAGGTAGGCGGCGCCGAGCGCGGTCGTCTCGGCGACGACGGGCTTTTGCACTTTCACGCCGAGGATGTCCGCCTGGAATTGCAGCATCATCGTGCTGCCGGTCGCGCCGCCGTCCACGCGCAGCTCCTTGAGCTTCACGCCGGAGTCTTTCTCCATCGCCTCGACGACGTCGCGCGACTGGAAGGCCATCGACTCGATGGTCGCGCGGGCGATATGGCCGACCGTGGTGCCGCGCTCGAGGCCGACGATGATCCCGCGCGCGTAGGGGTCCCAGTGCGGCGTGCCGAGGCCGACGAAGGCCGGCACGAAGTAGACGCCGCCGTTGTCTTTGACGGAGTCGGCGAGCTTGTTCACGTCGGGGGATTTCTTGATGACCTTCAGCCCGTCGCGCAGCCACTGGACCGCCGCGCCGCCGATGAACACGGAGCCTTCGAGGCAGTAGGTGGTCTTGCCGCCGATGCTCCAGCCGATGGTGGTGAGCAGGCCGGACTTCGAGGCGACCGCCTTGTCGCCCGTGTTCATCAGGATGAAGCAGCCCGTGCCGTAGGTGTTCTTCACCATGCCGGGCTCGAAGCACGCCTGGCCGAAAGTCGCGGCCTGCTGGTCGCCGCCGATCCCCGCGATGGGGATGGCCCGGCCGAAGAGGGATTTCTCGCTCTCCCCGACCACGCCGCTCGAGG
>VFKU01000587.1 GCA_009885415.1 Rhodothermota bacterium | reverse complement strand
CTTTGCCGCCGAGGTATTCGCCCGGCGCGAGCCGCCGAAACGACGGCCCGCCCCGCGCGCGCAGGCACGAGTGGCTGTAGCCATTCTCCAGCGCCAGCTCGATCACGATGTCCGGTGCGCGCTCGACGCAGGCCCCCTCATACAATTCTTCGCGCGGCCACGCACGCGCGATCGGCGCCCAAGCCTCCAGTTCCGCACAAAGATCGCGCCGATAGGATTCGTAATCTGCCGCTTCCACCTGACCCAAGGGTTCGCGCCCGCGAAGATTGATACGCACTGAGGGAAAATAGTTCAACTCCTCCGACCACGCCCGCGTCGCACGCCAATCGATCCCGGCAAAGCGCGCGCCACCCTCCGCCCGCGCCGCCAAGCGATTGAACCTGCGAAACAACGGCCCGCGCCACGAGTCCGGCGCAAGCGCAAGCGCCGCGCGTTTGAGCCCCCCGCCGCGTTCCGGCGCAAAGGCCAAATGCCCCGTCTCCGCGAGGCGATTGTTCAGGTGCACCACGCCCGTGCCCGATCCGCCGAAACCGTGATCGGAGACAATGCCCACGACGGTCTCCGGCCCTGCGGCGTCGATCAGTTTCCCGACCGCTTCATCGAGCCGCGCGTACACGTCCCGGATCGCGGACTCGAATCCAGGCCGGTGGCGCGGTGAACCGGGATCGTGGAAAAGCCAGAAGTGGTGCGCGACCGTGTCGCTCTCGCCGAAGACCGCCATGAAAAAATCCCACGGCTCGCGGCGCAATAATTCGAGTGCGATGCGCTCTTTCGTCGCGATGCCGCGCACCAAGCGCTCGAGCGCCATCGCATGCCAGCCGGGGCCGATGTCGGTCTCCTGAAAATCCGCGAAGCGCCAGTCCTTCACCGTCTCAAACTCGGACGCCGGATGCACGAACGATCGATCCACCCCCGTGCATACCGGCGAATCGAAACCGGACACCATCACGCCATTGACCGCCTCCGGCGGATACGTCGCCGGCACGCCCAGCACACACACGCGCTTGCCCGCCGCCGAGAGCACATTCCACAGCGCCGGCGCCCGCCGCCACGTCGCGTTGACAAATTGCAACGCATACGCGCCCGGCGTCATGCACGTGAAATCGAGAATCCCGTGCCGCCCCGGATTCACCCCCGTCACGCACGTCGTCCACGCCGGAAACGTCGCGCACGGCGTCGTGCTCCGGCACGGCAACAGCGCGCCGCGAGCCGCTAGCCGCGCTAAATTTGCCAAGCGCCCTGCGGCGATGCCCTCCTCGATCAGCGCCGGATCCGCGCCGTCGAGACCGATCAGGAGGAAACGGCTCATGGGCCTACTCGCCGCAGTCTCGTGGGCGCCGCGCCTTGCATTCGGGGATTCTCAACCCGCTATTTTTCGTGCCACAAGGGCCAAGAATTCATCATATTCGATAGGCGGATCATTGTAAGCCTTTCGAAATTCATGAAAAAGGTCCATGCGCTGCTCGGGTGTGAGCGAGCGGTAATACGCGCGATCGGCCGCATCGGCCTCGGCGTGACTCTTGAATATGCGGACGACTTTTTCCACGTCTCAAGTTTAACACAGGGCACAGGGCCGGCACCGTAGCGCCGCCGTCTCGGCGGCAAACGGACGGCGTCGGTGAAGCAGAGCGAAGGTTGTGCGTCGTCGGTTTGCCGGCCAGAGGCCGGCGCTACGATAGGCCGATCGGCATCGCTAGCTCCGGGGGGCGCCGCGCTCCTCGCGAGGACGCATTAAGAATGGTTTTCGGCAGGACAGGCGGCGCACAGAGCCCGGCGTGGCCGTGGGTGCGCGCGCATGGGCGGGCCGCCCGTACTACGAGGACACG
>VFKU01000136.1 GCA_009885415.1 Rhodothermota bacterium | reverse complement strand
GGCGGGGTCATCGGCAACCAGGCAGAGCATTTCTGCGCGGGGGCCAATGTCTTCCTCATCCTCGGCGAGGCGATGCAGAAGAATTGGGACAGCATCAACAAGGCGGTGGACGAGTTGCAGCAGGTCTTGATGGGCGTGCGTTTTTGCAAACGGCCGATCGTGACCGCGCCGCACCATTACACGCTGGGCGGCGGCTGCGAAATCGCACAGGTCGGCGCGCGCGCGGTGATTGCGGGCGAGACCTATGGCGGATTGGTCGAGGTCGGCGTCGGGCTGATTCCGGCGGGCGGCGGCTGCAAAGAACTTCTGCGCCGCGCACACAAGTACGTGCCCGAGGGCGTCGGCGATGCGGAGCTGTTCCCTTTCGTACAGCGGGCCTTTGAGAACATCGCGCTGGCGAAAGTGAGCACGAGCGGCGCGGAGATGGTCGAGAACGGCCATCTCGATGAGAGCGACTTCATCTGCCCGAGCGTCGATCAGCAGATCAAGCGCGCGAAGGACGTTTGTCTGGGGCTGGTGAAGATGGGATACAAGCCGCCGTTGCCGGCGACCTTGACGGCGCTGGGCGAGCCTGCGCGCGCGAAATTCCGCATCGCGTTGTATGGCTTCCAGCTGGGCGGGTTTGCGAGCGAGCACGACGCGCTAATCGCGGAGAAGGTCGGAAATATCCTCACCGGCGGCGATCGCCGGCCCGGGACGAAAATGACGGAGCAGGATGTTTTGGATCTCGAGCGCGAGGCCTTTGTGAGTTTGGTCGGCACGGAGAAATCGCAGGCGCGGATTCAGCAAATGCTGATGACCGGCAAGCCGTTGAGGAATTGATGTCCTTCGTACTCGTCCTCGTACTCATCCTCGTACTCATCCTCGTACTCGCGGGGTGAACCCGATATGAAGCAATTCGACCATGAGAAATTGAACGTCTACACGGTTTCCCTCGACTTTGTCCGCTTTGTTCACGAGTTGATCAGGGAAATCGAACCTGCGCATCGAAACGCAAAGGATCAATTGACGAGGGCATCGCAGTCGATTCCTCTGAACATTGCGGAGGGGAATGCCAAAGTCCCCGGTCGGGATCGTACGAGATTTTGGGAAATCGCACGCGGTTCCGCGATGGAAAGCGCGGCGGCCCTGGACATATTGGTGGTTTGCAGCGCCTGCGATGCAAGTCGCACTCTCGCGGGGAAGGATTTGTTGTTCCGTATTGTGAGCATGCTTTCGCGGATGACCGCATCACGCCTTGATGCGGTCAAGGAAGATACCGATGAGTATCCGTTGGACGAACAGTAAGCGCGGCTCCGGGTGCGCGTTTGGGGTCAAGAGCGCGAGGACGAGGAAGAGTACGAGGACGAGTGGAATTCACGCTTCAGAGGAGAAGTCATCATGTCTATGAAAAATGTCTACGTCGTATCCGCCACGCGCACTGCGGTGGGCAAAGCGCCGCGCGGCGCGCTGCGCGAGTTTCGGCCGGACGATATGGCGGCTGCGGTGATGCGGGAAGCCGTGAG
>VFKU01000177.1 GCA_009885415.1 Rhodothermota bacterium | reverse complement strand
GCCGCCGATGCGCCAGTGGTTGCGTTGTTTGGCCCGACCGATCCTGCGCTGCTCATCGGTGACGACGCGGGCGTTCAACGGCTCGACAACGACCGGGCTTGCGCGGGATGCTGGAACGCGGGGCGCATGCAGACGCCCGGCCAGTGTCCGATCGGCGAGAGCGATTGCCTCAGCACGATTTCGGTGGAGCAGGTGGTTGGGCGCGCATGGACGGCGCTGGGACGCGGGTGAAGCCGGATGCGCGTGCTATTTTTGACGCTGTATCCCGAGTCCGTGGCGAGTCCGCGCTATCGCGTGCATCAGTTCCTGCCATATTTGCGCGAGCACGGCGTGGAATGCACGGTGGCCTGTCCGTTTTCTCGGCCGGACTTTGTCCGACTGCGGGCCGAAGCGGCGACGGGTCGCGCGCGAAGCTACCATCTGCATGAGTTGTATGTGCGAACAATGCAAATCCTCGGCGCGCGGCGATACGATGTAGTGTTTCTTCAAAAGGCGGTGATGTCGGCCTACGTGCTCGGATTCGCGGGGTTGCTTCGGCGCGGCGCGCGGCGATTGGTCTACGATATAGACGACGCCGTGCATCTCGAAGCGCCGCACTCGCTGCCTGCGCCTTGGCGCTGGGCTGAGGCGCCGCATCAGGCGATGCGCCTGTTCCGCTCCGCCGATCTCGTGTTGGCGGGAAACAATTGGCTGCGGGACGCGGCAATCGCGGCAGGCGGACGGGCGGAGATCTTTCCGACGGTCGTGGACACCGATCGTTTTGCGCCCCCCACCACGCGCGGTGAGGGCTTCGTCGTAGGCTGGATCGGCGGGCCGAGCACAAGCGGGCACCTCGCACCGCTCGCCGGAGTTTTAGACGAATTGAGTAAGGCCGAAATCCGTCTCGTCGGTGCAGACCGGACGCGCGCGGGGATCGGGATGGCCAAGTACCGGGCCTGGTCCTGCGAGACCGAAGTGCGCGAAGTGCAGGAGTTCTCCGTGGGGATCATGCCGCTGCCGCGGAGCGATTGGGCCCGCGGGAAATGCGCGCTCAAGGCGCTGCAATACATGGCCTGCGGCGTGCCCTGCGTGGCGACGCCCTTCGGCGCCGTGCGCGAGATCATCGAGGACGGCGTGAACGGATTGTTCGCCGACACATCGGCCGAGTGGCGCGCCGCGATCGAGCGCCTGCAAGATCCTGTGCTCCGGCATCGTCTGGGTGACGCCGCGCGGCGGACGGTC
This sequence comes from Rhodothermota bacterium, assembly GCA_009885415.1. Taxonomy (GTDB): domain Bacteria; phylum Hydrogenedentota; class Hydrogenedentia; order Hydrogenedentales; genus VFKU01. The sequence goes on along the minus strand of VFKU01000177.1, from coordinate 3,313 downwards.
GAGGAACGTTACTCGCTAAAGGTCGCCGCGCCGCGGCTGCTTTCGCTCTTGGAAGGCGTCGCAACATGAGCGCGCGCCCGCGCCTGTGCATGGTAATTCCCTCGCTCTCGCCCGGCGGCACGGAGCGCCAGGTGCTGTATCTCGCCGAGGGGCTTTCGCCGGATTTCGAGATCGATGTCGTATGCACTCGTGAAGCGGGCGCGTGGGCGAAGCTCGTGCATCCGTATGCTGAAGTTTTCGGATTCGGTATTTCGAGCGGATGGGACCCTCGACTGTTGGGCAGGCTCACGAAACATTTCCACGAGCGGCGCACGGATGTCGTCCAGACCTATCTCTCCGGCTTCGATTTCGCGGCGAACGTCGCAGCGAGGCGCGCGAGCGTGCCGGCGGTCGTGTCGAGCCGCCGCGAGCGCGCGACGTGGAAGAAGCGCCGCCACCTATGGTTGCAGCGCCGCGCGAACCGGCGTGTGGACGCGATCGTGGCGAATTCGCGTGCGGTCGCGGAGTATGCGGCGCAGCAGGAGGGCGAACCGCTCGATGCGTACACGGTCATTTACAACGGAGTGGCGATCCCGCCCGGGACCGCAGGCGATCCGCGCTTGGCGTTGACGCTGCCCCGTTCGGCGCCCGTCGTGGGCATGGTGGCGAATTTCTCGCCGGACAAGGACCACACGCTTTTCGTCGCAATGGCCGCCATCGTGCACGCGCGCCGGCCGGACGCGCATTTCGTGCTCGTCGGGGACGGTCCCCTGCGCGAAGCGACGCAGCGCGCGGTCATCAGCGGGGGTCTGGGCGATGCGTTTCGTTTTACTGGTGCCCGGCCGGACGCGACGCCGCTGTACCCTGCGTTCGATGTCGTGGTGTTGACGTCGAAGACCGAGGGTCTGCCGAACGTGATACTTGAGGCAATGGCCGCGGGGCGGCCCGTGGTGGCTGCGGCGGTCGGCGGCGTGCCAGAAATCATCGAACACGGAGTCACAGGCCGGCTCGTATCGACTCGAAATGCTGGAGATTTTGCGCGAGAGGTACTGGATCTTTTGGAAGGCCGCGAGGACGCGGAGCACATGGGCCGCCGCGCGGCGGAACATGCGCGGACGCGCTTCAGCGTTGAGAATATGGTGCGCCAGCATCGCGATCTGTATCTGCAATTGATTGAACGCGCGCGCGCGGGCGGGAAACGCTGAGATGTGCGGCATCTGCGGCTGGATCGACAGCGACGCCTCGCGCGCGGTGAACACCGCCGCCCTCGACGCGATGAACCTTGCGCTGTTGCATCGCGGCCCGGACGACGGCGCGACGTGGACGCAGCGAAATGCCGGCCTCGGCGCGCGGCGGCTCAGCGTGATCGACGTGGCGCACGGTCACCAGCCGATGGCGAACGAAGACGAGTCGCGCGTGATCGTGTTCAACGGCGAGATCTACAACGCCGCGGAGCTTCGCGCCGATCTCGAAGCGTTGGGCCATCGCTTTCGCACGCGTTGCGACACCGAGGTCGTCCTGCGCGCGTATGAAGCGTGGGAAGAGGCCGCGGTCCAGCGCCTGAATGGCATGTTCGCGTTCGCCGTGTGGGACGCGCGCCATGAGCGGCTATACGTCGCGCGCGACCGCGTGGGCATCAAGCCGCTGGTGTATACCGAGCGCGGCGGCGTCTTCGCGTTCAGCTCGGAGCTGGACAGTCTGGCGCGATCGGGTCTGGTGGAAGGCCGGATCAATCCGGCTGCGTTGGATGCGTACCTGACGTATCTCTACGTGCCGCACCCGGACACGATCTACGAGGGCGTGCATGCGCTCGGCCCCGGCGAAGCGCTCATCTGGCAGCGCGGCCGGCTTCGCCGCGAGGTGTACTGGCGGCCACAAATCCGGCCGACGGCGTCCTGGAGGATCGAGACCGCGACGGAGGCCTACGCAGACCTCTTGCAAGACGCGGTGCGGCGTCAGCGCGTGAGCGATGTCCCTCTTGGCGCGTTCCTCAGCGGCGGCGTCGACTCGACGTCGATCGTGGCCGCTCTCGCGGAATCCGGCGCCGGACGCGTGAAAACCTTCACCATCGGTTTCGACGATCCCGCCGCGGATGAACGGAAGTACGCCCGGATGGCCGCGGAGACTTTCGGCACGGACCACATGGAGGCGGTGCTCAACGCGGACGCCGTCGCTATGAGCGGCGAACTCATCCGCTACTTCGGCGAACCCTTCGCAGATTCCAGCGCAATTCCCACCTGGTTGGTTTCCAAACTCGCGCGCGAGCACGTCACCGTCGCGCTGTCCGGTGACGGCGGCGACGAATTGTTCGCGGGTTACAGTTGGCTTCACATGACGCGGCGCGTTTCGCGGTATGCGCAATGGCCGCGGACACTGCGTGGAATCGTGGATGCCGCGCTAGTGCTCGCGCCGCGCTCGCCGAAGTGGGACAAGGTCCGGCGCTTCAGTGCCGACGCCGCGCTGGCGCCTGTCGAGCGCTTCCGCCGCCGGCAGACGTGCTTTACCGCGGCGGAGCGCGCGGCGCTGTACACGCCGGCGATGCGCGCGGCGGTAGGGGCCGCGGCCATGGATCGTTTCGGGGCGCACTGGCAGGAAGCCGGTGAGGCGAGCGACGATGATCGCATGTTGCACCAGGATCTGCGCATGTATCTGCCCGACGATGTGCTGACGAAAGTGGACCGCATGAGTATGGCGGTCTCGCTCGAAGTGCGCGTGCCGTTGCTGGACCATCGAATCGTCGAGTTTGCCGCCACGGTGCCCTTTGAAATGAAGTACAATAGAGGCGAGTCGAAGCGGCTGATGAAACGCGCGCTCAAAGATAAAGTGCCCGCCGCGCTGCTCGAACAGCGCAAGCGCGGGTTCGCGGTGCCCGTTCACCGGTGGTTCCGCGAGGGTGCGGGGGCCGCCTTCGAGGAGTTGGTGCTCGGTGCAGACGCGCAATCGGCGGCCTATCTGGACCAAGGCGAGATGCGGCGCACGTACGAAGCACACCGCGCCGGCCGCAGGGACGCAGGGCACCACCTGTGGGCGCTGACGATGTTCGAGCAATGGCTGCGCTACGCGGCGCAGGTGTCGGGCCTAAGACCGGGACTTTGAAACGAGACGAGAGGAATCCGATGCCTTCACTACACACAGGCAAGCGAAGCCGGGATCGCGGACAATTGCTCGCCGTATTTCTCGTGGCCGTCGCGGGACTTCTTCTGTTTACGCCGGCCTTGCAAGCGCAGAAGCTGGACCTCACCGGACTTACCGGCACGTCCTGGTTCGGCTTGTATATGAATGGACAAAAAATCGGCTTTGCACAGGCCAGCATCGAGGTGTTGGACGACGGGAG
>VFKU01000688.1 GCA_009885415.1 Rhodothermota bacterium | reverse complement strand
TCGCTCGGGCGAGGCCCTGCTCTCGATTCTGAACGATATTCTCGATCTTTCCCGGATCGAAGCGGACAAACTGGAGACCGAAGACCGGGCGTTTGATATCCACAAGTTGACGCGCGAAGTAGGCGAGCTCTTGCGTCCCAGTGCGGAGAAGAAGGACCTCACGCTGACCTGCGCCTGCGCGCCTAGCGTTCCCACACAACTCATCAGCGATCCCCTCCGCGTGCGCCAAATTATTCTCAACCTCGTCGGCAATGCCATCAAGTTCACCGAACGGGGACGTGTGTCACTGGAGGTCAATGTCGCTGATTCATTGACAGGCGACCCGGAGCTCCGCATCGTCGTAAACGACACGGGGATCGGCATACCCAAAGATAAGTTGAACTCGATCTTTGACGCCTTCTCCCAAGCCGACTCCTCCATTACCCGGCGCTTCGGGGGCTCCGGACTTGGGCTGACCATTTCCATGCGCATGGCCGGACTCCTTCACGGCTCGATCGATGTCTCCAGCGAGATTGGAAAGGGGACCGTATTTACCCTCCGATTGCCCCTCAGAGTACCGGCCGAAGGCGACAAGACCCCGGCCCACACCGCCTCCGAGCAGCGTCCTTTCGCGCTTCCCTCGCTCGCGGCCCACACGCCACGGATTTTGCTTGCCGAGGACAACCTCACGAATCGAGACGTGGCCCAGGGCCTCCTTAAAATTCTCGGGTGCGAGTTCGTGTGGGCGGGCGATGGCGAGGAGGCCGTGGCGCGCGCGCAGCAAGAGCAATTCGACCTCGTTCTCATGGACATTCACATGCCCCGTCTCGACGGCTACGAAGCGGCCAGGCGCATCATCAAAGACCAGCCCAACCTGCCCATTGTCGCCATGACGGCCTTCGCCATGAAGGGCGACAGCCAGCGCTGCCTCGATCACGGCATGAAAGACTATATCTCCAAGCCGATGGGCCTGCGGGAACTCGGTGCGATCATCGAAAAGTGGTGCGGCGAGTCCGCGACAAAAACTCCTCCGGCGCCGAAAGCGGAACTTCCGGAAAGCGGCGGGGAGGATCGCAGCGAGATTCAGACCGGCGTTCCGCTCGTTCTTTGCATCGAGGACAGCGACTCTATTCAGCGCGTCAACACAATGATCCTGAAATCGATGGGCTGGAATTCGCTGCTGGCGAGCGACGGACGATCGGGGTTGGCGATGCTCAAACAGCATATGGGATCCGTAAGCGCCGTCGTCCTCGATGTCGGCTTGCCCGATCTCGACGGCTTTCAAGTTCTCGATGAAATCCGCGCGATGCGCCACGATCCCCCTGTTATCCTGGCCAGCGGACACGGCGCAGGCATGATCGTCCCGCGGCTTCGAAATTACGAAAGAGTCCGTGTTCTGCCCAAGCCCTACTCGGTCGATGGATTCACTTCGCTCCTCCGCGAGGTCGTCCAGCCCTACTCCCCGGCCGAACGCATCGGCGCATAGCGTCGGCGCCCGCGGGCCACGTCTGATCGGGCTAGCTGGGGTGTGATATATTTCGCGCCTTCCAGAGACCTCAGCAACCCCGGGGGTGATATGCCCGCAAGCGACTATAATCCGTCAGACATTGAAGCCAAGTGGCAAGCCTATTGGCTGCGGAACAAGACCTTTAAGACGGAGATCGACCTCTCCCGGCCGAAGTATTACGTGCTGGATATGTTCCCGTACCCCAGCGGCGA
>VFKU01000205.1 GCA_009885415.1 Rhodothermota bacterium | reverse complement strand
TCTCGAGCTTGTGCCGGCCCACTTGCGGCAGTGGACGGCGGCGCACGCCGCGTACGAGTTCACCCGGGACGGCACGATCGACATGCACGCCGAGGGCGCGCTCACCGTGATGGGCGGCGCCGGGCTCGTGTTGCCGATCGTGGCCAAGCCCGACTTTGGACAACGCGGGGCGGGCGTGAAGCCTATTTATTCGGCCTCGGATCTACGCGCCTATTTTGAGTCGATGCCGCGCGGAATCACCGTGGTCTTGCAGGAACTGGTCCCGCATCGGCACGAAGTCGGCCTGATGTATTACCGGCTGCCCTCCGAGGATCGCGGGAGGATCGTGTCGATCACGTTGAAGGAATTTCCCTTTGTCCTCGGCGACGGGGTACGGACGCTGCGGCAGTTGATCGAAGCGGACCCGCGCGCGCGGCTGATGGCGGAGATTTTTTTTGCGCGCCATGCCGCGGCGCTGGAGCGGGTGCTGGCCGAGGGAGAGCGCTTTGCGCTGGTCTTCGCGGGCAACCACGCGCAGGGGTGCATTTTCCGTGACGGACTGCATCTGCTGACGCCCGCGCTGGCGGCGCGCATCGACGAGATCGCGCGCGCCCTGCCGGAATTCTATTTCGGACGCTTCGACGTTCGCTTTCGCGATATCGAGTCGTTGCAGCGCGGCGAAGGATTCAAAATTGTGGAGATCAACGGCGCGGGTGCGGAGGCGACGCACATCTGGGATCCCGACGCACGACTGAGTGACGCCTACCGGACCTTGTTCGAGCAGTTCGAGGTGTTGTTCAGGATCGGCGACGCGAACCGGCGGGCGGGAAGCGCGCCGCTGGGGCCGGTGCGGTTCCTCAAGGATGTGTTACTCTACCGGCGTCTTTCGCGGAAATATCCGATCGCCGGATGACCGAGGGCGCGCACGCGCCGGGACACCGCCATGGCTCGAGTGGGACAGGGAGACGGCCCGCTGACGCTCGCCCCTTTCGCGGGCGCCGGCGATTTTCAGCATCGTTGGGGCGAGGTGGATTTTCTTGCGCTGCCGGGCCGGGACGGCGATCGTTACGTGGCGGGCTTTGCGAATTCCGCGCGCTGCGTGGAAGCGGCGCAGCGGCTCCGTTTCGAGGTGTTCAACCTTGAACTCGAAGAGGGCCTCGCGTCCTCGATAGCGACGGGCCTCGACCGTGATCGCTACGACGAGAAAATGACGCATTTAGTGCTCGTCGATCAGGAAAGCGGGCGCGTCGTGGGCACGTATCGCATGCAGGCTGCGGGAGCCGCCGCGCGAAACGGCGGCATTTATTCGGCCGAAGAATACGATCTTGCCCCGATGGCGCCTTACCTCGACAAAAGCCTTGAACTGAGCCGGGCGTGTTTGGCGGCGGACCACCGGAATTTTCGGGCGATGTTTACGTTATGGCTGGGCATCGGCGCGTACATGAATACCTGCGGCCTGCAGTACGTTTTCGGGTGCTGTTCGCTGACCACGCAGGATCCCGACGACGGGTGGCGCGCACTGAAGACGATCCGCGAGGGAAAATGCATTCACCCCGAGCTGTGGTTGCGCGCGCGTGCGTTGCAGTCGTGCGGCGCGCCCGAGCGCGAGTACGACCCCGCGCTGGGTGCCGCGCTGAAGTTGCCGAAACTTTTCCGGACGTATCTGCGCCTTGGCGCGCTCGTGGTCTCCGAGCCGGCGATCGATCGCGCTTTTGGCACGGTCGACTTCCTGATTCTCATGGACGGCAAAGCGGTGAACTTCTCGCGGCTCGATGTTATTGAATGAATACGAGCGACGTGAGTGAGAAGTCAGAACTCGCCACGGCGCTGCGCCGGGCTCGGTCGAATCCTGCCCTGGCGGCGTGGCGGCTGGGGCTTTTCGCGATGTGGACGCTCTATTGTTACCTCGCGCACATGGCCGCGCGCCTCTCGACGCGCGACCCCGCCGAGCGCCGCCGCCGCGCTGCGCGAGGCACGCACCGTTGGATGAAGGGCGGCGCGCGGATTAGCGGGATCGAGGTCGCCATCGAAGGGGAGCTACCGACGTCGCCGGTGCTGCTCACGCCGAACCACCTGGGCTACCTCGACATCATGGCGATCGGAGCGGTCTGTCCGGCACTGTTTGTGTCGAAGGCTGACGTGCAGCGTTGGCCGATCATCGGGCATCTCTTCAATACGTCTGAACAGGTCGGGATCTCTCGCGCGGACCGGCGCAGCGTCGCGGGGGTGAACGAAAAGATCGGCGAACGCTTTGATGCGGGTGTGCCGGTGTGCGTGTTTCTCGAGGGCACCTCGAGTTCCGGCGCGCAGGTGATGCCGTTTCATGCGTCCCTCGTGCAGCCCGCGATTCAGCGCGGCGTGCCGATCTTGCCGGTGGGCCTGCGATGGGAGGCGACCGCGCCCGACACCAGCGTGCACGAGGACGTCGCGTACTGGCGGCCCGAGCACGTACTCGGGACGCACCTGTGGCGGATCATGGGCCTCGGCGGCGTTCGCGTCACCGTGGCCTTTGGCCGGCCGATCGCGCCGGGAGACGACGACCGCAAGGTGCTTGCGGCGCTCGCGCGCGAGCAGGTGCTGCGCCTGTCTGGCGTCGCGCGGCCGGGGGACTGAGATGCGCGGGAGGGCGCTGCGGGTGTTGAGCATCAGCGTAGTGCTGTTTGTCGTCGTGGAAATTTCCTCGTGCCAACTGTACGACGCTTACGTCGTGCCGGCCGATCCGGAGGGGCTCGCTCGCCGGGAAGTCGTTGCGTCCAATGGCATCACGTTGAGTTACCTGAGCGGAACGGGACCCCAGTCCGAGTTGCCGCGGCTGATTTATATTCACGGGACGCCGGGGGACGCAACGGCTTTTCAGCGTTATCTGTTTGACGCGATGCCGGGCTTTGAATCGCTGAGCGTGGACCGGCCCGGTTTCGGATTCACGCAGCCGAAGAAGCTTCTCAATAGCCTGCCCGAGCAGGCGCGCAGTCTCGAACCTTTACTGGTGAAGCGCGGGGGAATTGGAACGATTCTCGTGGGGCATTCGCTGGGCGGGCCGATCGCGGTGCAGGCCGCGCTGGATTACCCGGAGTGGGTGGGAGGGCTCGTGATACTCGCCGGGTCGCTCGATCCCGCGCTGGAGCACGTCGCGTGGTACCAATACCTCGCAGATTTTGCGATGGTTCCGTATATGATTCCCGGCGCGTGGCGAATGGCGAACCGCGAAGTGATTCCGCTTCGGGCGGAATTGGAGGCGCTGCGGCCGCGACTAAAGGAGCTGCGGTGTCCGGTGGCGATTGTGCACGCGCCGAATGATATGTTGGTGCCCATAGAAAACGTAGACTATATGCTACGGGAGTTTCCGGCGGGGCGCGTGGTCAGCGTGATTCGCCCCGAGGGGAAGAACCATTTTGTTCCGTGGAATGATGAAGCGGATGTGCGCCGCGCGATCGAAGGGGTCGCGTCGGCGATGAAGGGTGCGCGGCCCGCGCCAAGCCCAATTACGGAGGAGAAGCCATGAGAAAAGTCGCATTCATCACCGGCGCGTCGCGCGGAATCGGGAAGGCCTGTGCTCACCGCTTCGCGCGCGAGGGCTACGACATTGTCGTCGCGGCAAAGAGCACGGAGGAGAATCCGCGGCTGCCGGGGACCATCTTTACCGCGGCAGACGAGATTTCGCGGCACGGCACGGAGGTGTTTCCGTTACGCTGCGACGTGACCGACGTCGGGAGCGTGGAGGCGGCGGCGCGGGCGACACTCGACCATTTCGGGCGCGTGGACGTGGTCATTAACAACGCCGGCGCGCTGTGGTGGAAGACCATGGACGAGACGCCGATGAAGCGCTTCGATCTGATGATGGACGTGAACGCGCGCGGGGCGTTTGCGGTGACGAGTGCGTTTCTGCCGGCGATGAAGGCGCAGAAGAGCGGACACGTCATTTTGATGTCGCCGCCGATCGACATGAAGATGCTCCCGGGGCACATCGGCTATTGCATCAGTAAATTCGGCATGACGATGATCGCGCACGGCATCCCGCTGGAGTTCGGCGACTACAACCTCCGCGCGACGGCGCTCTGGCCGAAGACGCTGATCGAGTCCTTCGCGACGATCAACTGGAAGCTCGGCGACCCAAGCGTGTGGCGCAAGGCGGACATTCTCGCGGACGCGTCGTTCGAGAGCGTGCGACGGCCGGATCTGTCGAACGGCAAGGCGCTGATCGACGAGGAGTTCTTGCGCGCGGTGGGCTACACGGACTTTGAGCAGTACCTGTGCGTGCCGGACGGCCAGCCGCAAGTCATTTCATAGCACAACACGAACTCTGAATTCATGGAGAGACGCATGTACACACCCAGCATTGTGGCGTTTTCAGGCAGCACACGCGCAGCGTCGCACAATTCTCGCGTGCTCAAGATCGCGGCCGAGGCGGCACGGGCCGAAGGCGCAAGAGTCACCGAGGTGGACTGGCGCGCGCTGCCCCTGCCGCTCTTCGACGAAGACGAGGAGGCGCGCGGCGGAATGCCGAAGAATGCGCGCGCCTTCAAGGAATTGCTGATGTCGCACGACGGATTTCTCATCGCTGCGCCGGAATACAACTCGTCGATTACGCCGCTGCTGAAGAATGCGATTGACTGGGCCTCGCGCCGCGAGGGAAACGAGAAGCCGCTCGAGGCCTTCGCCGGCAAGGTGGCGGCGTTGATGAGCGCGTCGCCGGGTGCGCTGGGTGGTCTGCGCGGCCTCGTGCATGTGCGCGCGATTCTGGGTAACATCCAGGTGCTGGTGCTCCCCGCGCAGATCGCCGTCGCGAAAGCGCACGAAGCCTTCGACGCGGACGGACGCCTCAAGGACGCGCAGCAGCAGGCTGGCATCGAGGGGTTGGGGAAAAACCTGGCGGCCGTCTTGCGAAAACTGCGCGCGTAGCGCGGCTGGCGTCAGGAATTAGCCTTCAACAGGAAATAGATCAGCACGCCGGTGATGGACACGTAAAGCCAAATCGGGACGGTGAACTTGACCACCCGTTTATGGAGATCGAATCGGCGTGTCACGGCAAAATACACCGCACTCATGATGAGCGGCAATGCGAAGACCGTGCAGGCGATGTGCGAGATGAGAACGCCAAAGTAAACGTAGCGTATCGCGCCGCCAGTGAGAAACTTCGTGTCCCCGTGGATGTTGTGGTAGGTGATGTAGCTCACGAGGAAAATCACCGATAGGCTGAGCGCGGTGATCATCAAGGTCATGTGGATGCGCTTGTGTCCGGCCTTGATCGCGATGACGCCGGCGACGATACACGCCGCGGCCAAGCCGTTCAGCGTTGCGTTCAGCGCGGGCAGGAACGAGAGCGCGTCAGGGTTGGCGTCTTCACCGCGTTTGAAGTAGAGCAGCCACAAGAGAAACCCGAAGGCGGCGGCGCTCAGCGCGAGGATACGGACGATCACGGGACGCAAGTTCTCGCGGCGCATAACGGCTTCGCTCATAGATAAAGTCCCCTCGTAGCGCCGGGAGAATAGCACTTTTGCCGCACTGGACTAAATACAATTCGCCGAGGCGTGGAAAAGATCCCCGCGCCCCTGCGAAGCAACGGCGCTTAGAGCGCGATCACCGCCTGGTTCGCGGCGTCCCAGCCGACGAGCTTGCGCTGGAACCACGCCAGGTTGCCCATGCGGGTGGCGACGACGCCGTAGAGGCCGAGCTCGGGCGGGCAATTGAGCGGCGCGCCGGTGCGGATGGCGGCGTGGTGGTTCATGTGGTGCGGACGGAGGTCTTCGCCGCCGGTCTTGACGTGTTTTTCGATGACCTCGCCGCCTTCTTCGGCAGTGATCTCCCAGCCCTCTTTGGTGAAGGTGAGGGTGCCGGTCTTTCCGCGGATGCAGTGCGGGTTCTGTTTTTGGTTGGCCATGGTGCCGAGGAGGTGCACGGTCATGCCGGCGGTGATGCCTTCGACGGCGGGGTACTCGAGCAGCATCTCCATGCTGTCGGGGAGGTCGCGGCCATCGTTCCAGGTGTAGATGCCGCCCATGCCGATCGCGCTGGACGGGAAGGTGAGGCCGCAGGCGCGAATGATGCGCGTCACACGATGCACGAAGAGATCGGTCGCGATGCCGCCGGAGTAGTCGCGGTAGCAGCGCCACTCGAAGTAGTGGTGCGGGTCCCAGGTGCGCGGCGGGCGCGGGTGGAGCCAAGCGTTCCAGTCGAGGTCCGCGGGCATGGGAGTAGCGTCAGTGATCTCGTCGCGGCGCCAGGGGCCGCTATCGAGCGAGTGGTTGCGCACGTAGTCGATCTGGGCCTGCACGACCGTGCCGATTTTCCCGGCGCGGATCGCGTCCTGCGCGGAGGAGTAGCTGTCGTCCGCCATGCCTTGCACGCCGACTTGAAGCTTGAGCGGAGTCGATGCGGCTTTCGCAACGACTTCTTTCGCCTCCTTCACGTCGTAGCAGAGCGGTTTCTCGCAGTAGACGTGTTTTCCCGCGTCGAGCGCGGCCATCGCGAGGTGGTGGTGGGCGTGCTCCGGCGCGGCGATGACGACGTAGTCGATCTTGGAGTCGTCGAGCACGTCGCGGTAGTCGGTGGAGACGCGGGCCTTGCCGCCGGCTTCCGAAATGCGGTCGCGAAAGTTGTTGGCGCGTTCGGGGTTCACGTCGCAGACCGCGCGCAGGGCGATATTGTCCTCTTTCGTCAGGGCGATGAGCGTGTTCAGGTGGCTGCCGCCCATGCCGCCGCACCCGATGATGGCGGCGTTGAGGCGATCGTTTGCGCCGATGGTGCGCGCGTAGCTTTTGGCGGAGAGGGTCGCTGCGCCTGCCGCCGCGGCGATGGTGCCGGTTTTCATAAAGTTGCGACGCGAGAAGGGGCGGGAACCGGACATGGGATGAGCGAGCCTCGTTGTGTTGTGGGGGAGAACCGAGCCCTAGCATAGACGGGGCGGCGGTGGGGTGGCAATTCTGGTGGGGGTGGATTTTCTTTCGGAGTGCGAGGCTCGGGTGTGGCGCCGCCCAGCTTTGCTGGGCTTGGTAAAGCGGCAGCTATCGCTGCCGCAGTCCAAAGTGGCTAGCTCT
>VFKU01000379.1 GCA_009885415.1 Rhodothermota bacterium | reverse complement strand
GTAGGGCTCGCTCATGTCGGGGAAGCGCGGGCCGAGCGACTCGTCGTTGGGGCCGATGAGCGGATTGTCGCCGATGAAGTTGATGTGGTCGTCGATGACCATGAGATCGCCGGCCTCGAAGAGGGGGTTCAGTCCGCCGCAGGCGTTCGAGACGATGAGCGTGCGGACGCCGAGGGCCTTGGCGACGCGGATCGGGAAGGTAACTTGTTGGAGCGAGTAGCCTTCGTAGTAGTGAAAGCGCCCCGAGAGAGCGACCACTTTCTTCCCGCCCAGCGTCCCGAGGAGGAGTTCGCCGGCGTGGCCTTCGACGGTGGAGGTCGGGAAGTGCGGAATCTCGCCGTAGGGGATGCGGGCCGTGGTTTTTATTTTTGCGGCGAGCGCGCCGAGCCCGGTGCCGAGGACGATCCCGATGGTGGGTTTGGTGGGGTCTATTTTCTTGATGGCACGGACGGCTTCCTGGACTTGCTGCTTCAGTTCGGACACTGCGATTTTCTCCTTGGGATAATGTTTTATGATTCCGTAATTTCGTCTAGAGTTGCGCGGACCGCTTCGAGGGTGGTCCCGCGCAGCGCGACAACCTTATCGCGTGATTTCTCGCCCTGCGCGATCCGCACGGCGGTCTTTGAAACCCCGAATTGGCGCGCGAGGAGCTTGCAGAGGGCGGCGTTGGCTTCGCCGTCGGCGGGGGCGGCGGTGATGCTGGCCTTCACGCGACCCTCCGGATCGACGCGCAACTGATCGCGCGAGGCCTTGGGCTGGACGCGGACAGCGAGCCAGACTTCGCTGCCGTTGAGGCGCAGGTCAATCGGCGGCCTGGAGGGGGGGCTGGGCGGCGTCGGCATCGGCGGCGGCTTCGGTCCACACGCCCATGGCGCGGAATTTTTGCTGGCGGCGTTCGCGCGACCAGCGTCCCTTGCGGGCGGCATCGAGGAACCACTCGATCTCTTTGGAGAGAATCTGCGCGGCGGCCTCGGGGCTGCGGTGCGCACCGCCTTTGGGTTCGGGCAGAGCCTTGTCGATGACGCCGAGCTTGAGGAGCTCCTTGGCGGTGAGGCGCATGTTAGAGGCAGCGAGTTCTTTTTGCTCGACATCGCGCCAAAGGATTTCCGCGCAGCGTTCGGGCGGACAGATGACGTACATGGCGTGCTCGAACATGGCGACATGGTCGGCGACGGCAATCGCGAGCGCGCCGCCGCTGCCGCCTTCACCGATGACGACGGCGAAGATAGGGGTTTTCAGGTTGAGGCACTTGAGAATGGATTGCGCGATGGCCGGACCTTGGCCGCGCATTTCGGCTTCCACGCCGGGGTGGGCCGCGGGAGTGTCCACGAAACTGATTACGGGATAGCCGAAGCGCTCCGCAATATCCATGAGGCGCATCGCTTTGCGGTAGCCGTCGGGGTGAGCCATACCGAAATTGCGCTGGACGCGCTCGTCGGTGGAGGAGCCTTTCTGTTGGCCGATGACGACGACGGTGCGCCCGGCGAACTGCGCAAGACCACCGATCATGGCCGGGTCGTCGCCCTGCACGCGGTCGCCGTGAAATTCGATAAAGTCGTCGAAAATGCGAGACACATAATCCAGCATCTTCGGGCGGTTATTGTGCCGCGCGAGTTGCACGCGCTCCCAAGCCGAGAGGCTGGCTTGTTCCTTCTCGATATCGCGCTGGATGCCCTTGCGCTCTTCTTCTGAATTCGTCTTGAGGAGACGTTCCTCAAGCTCGACGAGGCGGCGCTCGAAGGGCAGGATGACAGTATCTGTGTTTGTTTTTGGAGTCTTTGTCTTCATGAACGCTGGTCGATTCTCAAGCTTCGGTTCAGTTGGCATGGCGCACCCACCCCTTCTCCGGGAAGGTCGTGGATCACATTCCCGGGATCAATGGAAGCAATACACCTCTTGCCAAATCATTCCTTCGTGTTCCCCAAGGACTACAGGCGGCCTAACCGAAACCGCTTCAAACACAAATCATACAGTAAGATATAGGCCTCCGCAAGCGAAGTTCCATTGTTGTGCGGCAAAAAATGCCGGAGCAAAACGCTAAAACTCGCTTGCGGAGGGCGATGGGAGTTTTGGGGAGAGTGTCCCCGAGGAGGGCCTAACTAACGGAAATTACTTGGGTTAGGCGGGTTCAAGCGCTTCCTCGAAGTATTCCGAATAGCACTCCGAGTGCCAGAATTCATCCCCCAATTGGATGATTTCCCCAACTTCGATGTCGGCCTGTCCAAAGGCCTCGTTACACAAACTGCAATGCATCTTTCATTTCACCTCCTCTCAAAGGATTCCCGGCGGCCCGGACGGGCGGGCGGGGTTTACAGAGGCCTGCTGTATAGCAAAGCAGACTGGCCTATGTCAACACCGAATTCCATGGGAGGTGCCATGGAATTTCTAGAATTTTGCTCTCAGGGCTTGGCCGGGGCGGGCAGGAGGAGTTCGGCGACGACAGGGTAGTGGTCGGAGGGGTAGCGGCCGCTCTCTTCGTAGAGCACGGTCTCGCAGCGAATGGAGCGGAGGCCGGGGCTGAGCAGCACCCAGTCGATTCGCTGGGCGTCGGGGGCGGGCGCTGCAAAGGCGGACCAGGTGCCCACGGGACCGACGCGGGTCTCCGCAAGGAGCCAGGCATCGTGGAGTTTTTCGGTGAGGGTCTTCCATGGGATGGAGTTCTCTGCGGCCGCATTGAAATCTCCAGTGATGATGAGGGGAGTTTCTTTCATAGTTTTCTTGGCCCAGTCCGCGAGCACTTCGGCGGCGTGGGCGCGGGCCTCTTCACTGCGATGGTCGAGGTGGGTATTGAGATAGTGAAAAAAGATGCCGTCCTTGCGGTGGTAGAAGCGCGCCCACGAGGCCATGCGGACGTTTGCGGATTTCCAACTGCGGCTGCCGGGGACCTCGGGGGTCTCGGAGAGCCAGAAGTGGCCGGTCTCGATCGGGGCGAGAAGCTCGGCGCGGTAGAAGATTTCCATGCGCTCGCCCCCGCCGTTGGCTTCGCGGCCGACACCGAAATGCTCGTACTCGGGCAGGGCGATTTGGACGTAGCGCGCTTGGAAGTCGAGACACTCTTGCATTCCGATCACGTCGGGCGCGTGGGCCTTGATCGCATTGACGAGGATGTCTTTGCGTTTTTCCCACGCGTTGTCACCGTCGTCGGCGGTGCCGTAGCGGACATTGAAGGTCATGACGCGGAGGGAGGTCTGCGCGGCCGCTTGGACGGCGGCGAGAAGCAGGAGAGCGAGCGTGAGGGACAGGAGACGGCGGCGGGGCATCTGGCGGACTCCTTCTTGGTCTGGGGAGAAGCGGCGCACAGGATAGCGGAAAGGCGCCTGGCGCACGCAAGGACAGGAATGCATCCGGGTTTGGGGCACTGATACACTGCCGCGCCTAAGTGTGCCTTGTGAGACCGCTGCGACCAGGAATCTCGACGATGCTCTTCAATTCCCTAGAGTTCGCCTTCTTTTTCCCGATCGTGCTGATTCTTTTGGGCGTGACTCGCGGGTCCTGGTTATGGCAGCGGGTGATTCTGCTGCTGGCGAGCTACTGGTTTTACATGGCGTGGAACCCGCCCTTCG
>VFKU01000143.1 GCA_009885415.1 Rhodothermota bacterium | reverse complement strand
TCTCGAGGAGGTCCTCAAGGGTCTCGATGCCAAACCGAACGGCAAGCATTGCAAAGCCATGGAAGGACTGCTCAAGGAAGGCGCGGAGGCGCTGGAAGTAGGCGACTCGTCGCCGGTGCGCGATGCGGCACTGATCGCAGCGGCCCAACGCGTTGAGCACTATGAGATGGCCGGTTACGGCTGTGTCAGAACCTATGCTCAGTTGCTTGGCGAAAAAGAAGCCGCGGGAATGCTGCAACAGACTCTCGACGAGGAAGGCGCCGCGGACAAGAAGTTAACCAATCTCGCCGAAGGCGTGATCAACCGCGAGGCAAACAATCCCGCCATGGCGGGGGCGGGAGAACCGTCCAAGCAAGGCGGAAAACCACGCGCGCGACATTGACCCGCAGACGCAGCGTCTGACCGCACGCTGCGAATCGCGAGGCGCGTGTGCTCCGGAAGAGAGCCCGGAGCACACGCCATTTTTCCGTCCTGCTCGGGACTGGGGTATTGAAAGAGCGGGGCACCCTCGCGATCGGGCCCGAACCGTCGAAAAAGGGGCGCCGCCTACGAGTGGGCGCTCAACGAGCCAAGCTACGGCTGCGCGCCAATTCGTGGCCGGCGCAGGATAAGGATCGGGGCCACATCTCGTTAAAGCGTAGTTCGCACCCGATTTGTTCGGCGCGCTCATTGATCGCTCTTGCCGTGATACGGAACTCCTCGCGGCAGAGAATTCCATAGTCATGGGCTGCGCCGCCGACCTTCATCTTCCAACAGGGTGCATCGGTCAGCGCGGTGAGGAAGCCGGCGAGCTTGTAGAGGTCGACCAGCGATGTCGCGACTTGAGTGCGCTTTGCTTCCATGCGGACATTTATGAATGCGGTCCTTAAATCCATCTCACTATTCACGTCACCGGAGAAGTGTGTACCGTTCAACATAGCGATACCTCCTTATGTCGAAGTCCAAATATCCATGAATCAAGCGCAGGCTGGCCTTCATTGCCCGGCAAGCGCCTCAATTAGAGCGAGAGCCGTGTTCGCCGGACCGCTGATTACACCGCCGAATTTGTCGAAGCGCGATCCGTGGCACGGGCAGTCCCACGTTTTCGCTTCGGAGTTCCAATGCACGATGCAGCCTAGGTGCGGGCATACGGCCGAGCATTCGTGCAAGGCGCCATGTACGTCGCGGTAGGCCGCCACTTTCGTGAGTCCATGACGAATCACCGCGCCGCTGTCATTCGCTATCGCGTCCACCGCGGCCTCGCTGCCGGTTAACCAATCGGCGTACTGCGCGGCCATGTTCCCCGCTTCCTTCGTGTAGCGGCCAGCCGCACGGATTCTCTTGCGCGAGGGACTGTACAACTCCGCCCACGGATTCTCGCGGCCCTGGATCAGATCCGTTAAGAGCATGCCGGCGATCGTGCCATGGGTCATGCCCATCCCGGAGTCGCCGGTGACAATGTAGACGTTCTCCCGATCCAAGGGATTGCGTCCGATGAACGCGAGTCCGTCGATCGTATTCATCACCTGCCCGCTCCACGTGTACTCGATCTCATCCATTTTCGGGAAACGCTTCCTCGCCCAGTTTTCCAGCCGGGTGTAGCGCTCGCCGGCGTCGTTCGCTTGGCCGCTCTTGTGATCTTCCCCGCCGACGATCAAGATCTCGTGAGCGTCCTGGGGCGCGAGGGCATGAAGCCGCACGTAGTGATATGGATTCCCCGTGTCCCAGTAGAGCGCCTTCGTCACAGAGCCGACTGGCACGCGTGCGCCGATCGCATAGGTCATGTACGGCGCCTGCTTCGTGTGGACGACGACGAGATCGTTGATCGGCGTGTTCGTCGCCACTACGACCGCACGCGCGGAGACGGAGAATCCGCTTCCACGGACTGTGACCGGCACGCCGCCCTCGATACGATCTACGTGGGCATTCGTAAAGATGCGGCCGCCGTCACGCTTGATTGCGTCAGCGAGACCGCTCAGGTACTTCAATGGATGAATCTGGCCTTGGTCCGGAAAACGCAGGCACGGTTCGCTGTCGGCGCTGCCGGCCGGCACGTGGGGCCACTTTTCCACGCCGGTGAGACCGGCACGGTGGGCTGCGGCCATTTCGCGATCGAGGAGCTCCTCACGATCATCCGGACCCGGAAAGAGAAAACCGTCCAGCCGCGAAAAATCGCAGTCGATTCCTTCTCGCTCAACAGCCGTTGCAATGTAGTTAATCGCTGCCGAGTGGCTGTCCGCCGCGCAACGCGCGCCGGACTGGCCGTGCAATCGTTCGATCTCCACATAGCCGCCATCAATTGCGCTGGCCAGGTGCGCCGTCGTGGACCGTGTCACACCGCCCCCCACAGGCCCGTCGTCGAGCACGACAACGGAAAGTCCGGCCCGCGTCAAGGTATAGGCAGTACTGATTCCGGCGATCCCCGCGCCAACGACGCAAACGTCGGCACTGGCCTCGCCGGTGAGAGAGGAGTGCGTCTGCACGCTTGTGGTCGCCGTCCAGAGGGTTTTGCTGTCGCTCATGGATCTCACCTACTCAGCGTTGGCGCGCGGCCAGTGGGACCCGTGAGCGGGACAAGTAATAGCCCGCTACCGACCAAGATGCTGGCGACGCCCGCCCAGATCGGTCCCGATACATGCTCTCGGTCCTTGACGGAGATCTCAATCGGGCCGATATTGGCGTTCTTCGCGCCCTTCGTATACGTGAACCCGCCGTACGCGAGCGCGAGAATGCCCGACACGATCAATACTACGGCTACTACAAGAACGGGTTTCATCTCAGGTTCTCCCTATTTAGAATTGCCCACTAACGTTCGGCCCGATCAGCCGGCCCATTCTCGATAAGCATAAGAACTCACGCTCATGCCCGCCGCCACAAACGCGCGCCTCAACCGTTGCATGTTTAGTAAGGTCTTCCGTCCGTTGGGGGACTGAAACGAATGCTAGATTTGCCCCCCGACTGACGCCGTGTGGCCAAGCGTAGACGTCTGTCCGCAAGTCTCTTCCTGAATTTTCCTCTGTATCCGTGAATGAACGGATCGACTCGTCTATGCGCCGCGAGACGCGCCAATCTCGGAGCACACGCCAGTAGAAGCCCGACGATTGCGGTTCCCAATACGCTATAGAAGACCATCTCCGCAGTCCCGATCTCCACGCCGACAATCCCCGCCATGGCAATTGCCGCCATCACGATCAGCATCACGAGCAGAAATTTCGCCAAGTACAACATCGTCTGTCTCCTTCTAGCACGTTGCTCGCGGGGCGTTTACGCGAACACAAATATGCCCCCACTAATCCACACGGTGGCTACCACGACAAATGGTTTCTGTTGCGAGGATCGGCCCGCCGCAGCCTCCACATAGAGTCTCGCAGTCCAAGATGAACCGAACGCAAATACAGGGTAAACAGATTGCAAGCGACGGAGACTGCGGATACCGAAATTGTCTAGCGCTTGGAGCTTGAACTCGGCCTCTAAGGCCGGTTTGCACGTGCATCTCAAGTACTTCAAACTCGACTCCGGCGCGATCGCCGGAAGAATTTCCGGGGCGGTCGGATCGGTTCGGTGGCGGCATCGGCTTGATGGCCTCGGGAATGACTAGACCGTCGAGCAACTCGATGAACCGCGCTGCCGGGGAGCGAGAGTGTCCATCTTGATGAGGTCAAAAGTTGAGTCCCTGGGCGACACAGGATCGCCCAGGGACAC
>VFKU01000750.1 GCA_009885415.1 Rhodothermota bacterium | reverse complement strand
CTTTCACCGGCGAAATGCCGATCACTTTGTCCACGTTGGTAAAGGGCCTATGAAAGAAGGGCCAGAACTCAATGCGTTCCGCGCCGGGCGTATTCAACACACGGAAGGAATTGCTGTCCGGCAGGTAAATCCGCCCGCCGGCGTTCGCCGCCGCCTGGTCGATCTTGCTCTTGCGGAAACAGTCCGGAGGCGACTCGATCGGATTGTCGGCGACGCGCACTTCCTGCGCGCCCGCCGCGAGCACGATGCGAATCATTTCCTCGACGATCGTCGGGTTCGACGTCGCGCCGAGATTGGGCGAGCGGTCAAAGGCGACGTTCGGCTTGATCAGCACGATGTCGCCCTTCGTGATAAAGTGCTTGATCCCGCCGATCTGATCGAGCGCAGCGTTCATCAGTTGGCGCAACTGCTCATGCTCGAACTCGAGCGGCTTGCCCTTCTCGTCGAACTTGCGGTCCGCGCGCGCAATGCCGATGTCCGTGAGAATTCCCGGCGCGCGTTCGACGCGATAATCCTTCAACGTGAAGGGGTTCGGCGCCTGCGATTCGCGGCTACGGATGCCGGGCTCCGTCTTGTCCTTTAGCGAGCCCGGCCAGTTTTCCGGGGCCCACGCGAGGTAGCCCGACACGCCCGCGACGCCCGAGGCCGCCGCGATACGTGCGAAAAACTGCCGACGATCCATCGGCGTCTTGACGTAGTCCGGGTGTTGCACGGACTTCTCTTTCTTCGCCATGTCTCACCATCCTCCCAGCGGCGAACCGCCACGGCGTCAAACTGCTTCGCTGTTATTCGATTTCTTCAAACAGCTTCGCAGCCAACGCCTCCACTGATTTCGACGCTTCTCCGGTGTCCGGGGCCTGATCGACCCCAAATACGAAGTCATCGCGTTGTTCGATCGAAAAATAGTTCTTCAGGAAATTATGCTGCAGCACCGCGCGGTCGCCCTCGCGAGAAACCAGCTTGTAGTCAAACTGGTGCTCTTCGAGGACCTGCGCGAGAAGCTTCGCCGCCTCGTCCGCGCTCGCCGCTTGATGCACGAAATACTGCTCGTTTGAGTCCGGCGACTTCTTGCCAAACCAGAACTCCTTCGCGAAGGCATACTGAAACACGTCCTCCGGCACATACTGGATATTCGCAAAATCCAGACCCATCCCGTCCGCCAGTAGCGCGAAAGATTTCGGCGCGGTCCCGCCCGCCGCCTGTGCCGCCGCGAAATCACCCACGATCTTCAGCGCGTGCTCCTGAATCTTCGGACTGGGCGTGTCGCCGGTAAATTTAAAGTAGTACTTGTCCACAATTCCGAGCGCACCCACTTCGGTCAAGTACAAATACGCCCCGCCGTGTTTTTCGACCTTGCTGTCCGCGCTGCGCTGCGCCGCGAACACGCCCAGCGCATTCTTGAAGTCGCCCATGTCGTACAACTCGATGTTCACCTCGAGCTTGTCCGACGGAAGCCCGATCGACATAAAGTGGAGGAACTGAAATCCGAAGGACTTGTACTGCGTCTCCTGGCCGTTCACTTTCTCGTAGAGGTTCGAGTTGTCGAACTTTTCGAGCGGCGTCACCGCTTCCCAGCCATCACCGAGGGTCGAGGCAGGATAGATTCCGAGCTCCGCCGCAGGCCCCGCGCCACCCGCGGCCGCGTACGAACCCGGCTCCGACCAGCGCAACAGCGGCGGCTCCCAAAGGTGGTCCTCGACCTGCTCCGCGAGCAACACGTCCATCGAGATGTCGCGGTCGTTCGGATTGTAGTTGTCCCGTTGAAGGACGAACCACCCCCCCATCACCGCCGTAAACACGACAAAGAAAACGCCGAACCCAACCTCGCTCCGCCCAATATAATGGCGAAAGACCTTCCGCGGACGGTCGTTGAAGACCCGATCCCCGGCGGCGACCTTCTTCTTTTTCTTGCTCTTGCCCTTACTAAACATCGGAGCGAAAACCTCGAAATGCACCCAAAATGCGGCTTCGTGGTCGAGACGGAACAACCCGTCATGGAACCCCCCGGAAGGCCGCATTGTTCCTGCGCAAACTCCCGGAAAAGCCGGTTCACAGTATAACGATCCGCCCATCCAGAAGACCACTGACCCCGACCCCGGAATCACCCCAGAAAAGGCCAAATTCCAGCGAGGCCCGCCCATAATTCACGCCTGCAGCCTCGCTGATCAAGGGCTCACCGAACATGGACGTCTACGGTACGATGTGGGGCCCCAGCGAATTCGCCGCAACGGGCACCCTAAAAAACTAAAAAACTTCGACCACTCCGACGCCCTGCGTACGCTGAAGATGCCCGTCCTCTACACCGCCGGCCGCTACGACGAATGCCGCTCCGAAACCACCGCCTGGTACCAGAGCCTCACGCCCGGCGCGAAACTCGTCATCATCGAGAACGCCGGCCACCTGACTTCGCTCGACCAGCCGGAGGCGTATGCGAAAGCGGTGCGGGATTTCCTGCGCAAAACAGAATCGAAAAAGAAATAACATCGGACACACTTCGCGTCCTTCGTGATCTTCGTGGTAAGAAACGCTTCGACGCGGTCTACTGCAACGATTACACCCGGTGCCAGTCCGCCTGCCAGTCTTTGATCAGTTTCTTGATGTCGCTCTTTTTTTCGATCTTCTCGTCGAGCACCTTTTTCGCTAGCGCAGGCAGTTCGGCATCGGACGCGAAGCGTAGCGCGATCAATTGACCCAAAGTGAATTCGGCAATACGGCCTTTGAGATCGGCGGGCAAGACCTGCGCAAGCCGCAGCCGCATCTCAAGACGAATCACCCGGTCCTGCACCTTCAGAGAATAGCCCCGCGCCATGAAGCTGCCCAGCCCAGTTGCCAAGGCCGCGACCGCCGTCGCCGCCGCCGCAGTCCGAACGCCGGTCATAAAGAGCGCGACGATCGCTGTAATCAGCGCCGCGACACTCAACACGAGCACCGTTGTAATCCATGGATCCTGCCGCACGTGATTTTCAAGTGTTTGTACCGGTTGGTTCGCCATTCGCTTTCGCCTCCGAAGCTGTTCGCGGCCCGCGTGATCGCGAACCGAATAAAATTCTCGATGATTTCCGGCTCCGAGCCCTACGATACGCCGCGGGCCGTTCCCGCGCAACGCCGCTGGCCCTTGGCCCGGCGCGTGCGTATACTAGGCTCGCATCCGCCGCCCATACAACTCCGCGGCCTTGGGAGAAATTCATGCGTGTCTTTCGTTCATCCTTTGCCGTTCTGCTCCTCCTGCTGTTCACCCTCCCCGCCTTCGCCATCGAAGTCGGCAACTTCGACTCGGAAGGCGTCAAAATCAACTACGTCACCGCCGGCCAGGGCGAGCCGGTCATCCTGATCCACGGCTTCGTCGCGAACGCCCAGCTCAACTGGATCGCGCCCGGCGTCTTCGACGCGCTCGCCAAGGACTACCGCGTTATCGCGCCCGACCTTCGCGGCCACGGCCAAAGCGGCAAGCCGCACGGCGCCGAGCACTACGGGCCGCAAATGGCCAAAGACATCATCAACCTGATGGACCATCTCAAGATTGAAAAAGCGCACGTCGCCGGCTATTCGCTCGGCGGCTTCATCACCGTCTACATCGCGGCGCACTACCCCGAGCGCCTCCTCACCGCGATCCCCGGCGGCGCCGGCTGGACGAAACCCGGCGACGCACGCGAGGGCCTCTCCGAAGAAATCGCCGTCGCCCTCGAAAGCGGCCAGGGCATCGCGCCGCTTATGAAAGCGCTCACGCCGGCCGGTCAGCCGCAGCCCTCGCAGGAACAGCTCGACGCCATGAGCAAGATGATCACCGGCATGAACGACGTGATCGCGCTCGCCTCCGTCGCACGCGGAATCAAGGATCTCGCGACCCCCGAGAGCGACATCAAGGCCATCAAAGTCCCGATGCTCGACATCATCGGCGAGGTCGATCCCCTCAAGGACAGCGTCGACGCCCTCAAGAAAGCCCTGCCCGCCATCGAAGTCGTCGTCATCCCCGGCGCGAACCACATGACCGCCTTCGGCGACCCGCGCTATCTTGCCGCAATGCAGGATTTCCTTGGAAAGCATATCGGCCAAAAACACACCAGGGCCGAGCACACTGTAGTTCGGTAGGCGTGGCCAGGAAAAAATTCGTACGGCCGAGTCACTGCCACGGATCGTCGTGACGCCGACTCGATGGATTGCCGGCGTTTTTCTCGGCTTTGCGCGCCGCGATTCGATCCTTTCTCGATTTTTGTTTTGGAGTACGCCGGGTCCGTCTCCAGGGCAAAAAGCCTGCCACCGCCGCCACAATTCCCGCGACAATCGCTGTTTCGTAAGTAACCAAGCCACCCCAATAGTTTCGATGGCCGGCCTGACCGCTCGAATACGCGCGAAACCCCTGGAGCGCAAGCGTCACGCCGAGAACGATGATGGGGATCCGGAACAACCATCTATGTCGATTCAGGAACGTCAACAAAGTGTCTGCTCCTCGCCTTCGTTCCGGCCATCCGCCCATGATACTTCAAGTACCGTTCGCGGTGATCGGATATTCAGCAGATTGGGCGTCACCTCTCCTTTCGTGTAAACTGCACTCGGGGCTTTCGGGGGAAGTCGTCTCGTGAAATTCGTGCTCGTCAAGGACCACGCCGACGTCCGCGTCGTCTCGATGGACCGGCCCAAGGCCAACGCGATCCACGAGGGCCTCGTCCGCGAACTCGCCGCCGCCTTCCGCGACGCGCGCGACGCCGCCGGGGTCCGCGCGCTGGTCCTCACCAGCGCGCAACCGAACTACTTCTCCGTCGGCTTCGACGTGCGCGAAGTCTTCGACTACGATCGCGAACGTATGCTCCAGTTCTGGGGCGAGTTCATCGACCTCTACGAAAGCATCTACGATTTCCCCAAGCCCGTCATCGCCGCCCTGCCCGGCCACACCTTCGCCGGCGGCATCATCCTCGCACTCGCCTCCGACTTTCGCGTCATGGCGCAGGGCGACTTCGGCTTGGGCGTCAGCGGCATCAACCTGGGCATCCCTCTCCCCATCGGCGTCATGAACATGGCCGTCAACGCTATGGGCCCCGCACACGCCCGTCGACTCTTCCTCTCCGGCGAAACCATCGCGCCTGAGCAGGCGCTCGCGATGGGCGCCGTGCAAACGCTGGTTCCCGCTGCCGACCTGCAAAACGCCGGCATCGCGCTCGCCGAGGTGATGGGCAAGAAATCCCCCGCCGCATTTCGCGCCATCCACGAGATGTTCGATTCGCTCTCCGGCCGCGATGCGCTCGGTAGCGACAAAGACCGCCTCGACGACTTCGTCCAGTGGTGGTTCAACGACGACGCGAAAATGTATCGCTCCCGCGTGCGCGCGCAAGTCTCGCGGGGCGCCTGAAGATGTGGGGCGCGATTCCTGCCGACCGCGCGCCGCGCGTACACTTTAGCGGCATCGGCGGCACGGGCATGGTCGGCGTCGCGCGGCTCGCCCTCGAAGCGGGCTGGGACGTCCGCGGCAGCGACAACCCGCTCTACCCCCCCACTTCGACCATGGTCGAAGCCCTCGGCGTCCCCGTCTTCACCCCCTACGCCGCGACGAACCTCGATTGGCAACCCGACCTCGTCGTCGTCGGCAACGCGCTCAGCCGCGGCAATGCCGAGCTCGAAGGCGTGCTCGATCGCGGTCTGCCCTACGTCAGCTTTCCCGAGTGGCTCCGTTTTGCCGTGCTCCAGGCGCGCCGCCCGATTGTGGTCTCCGGCACGCACGGCAAAACCACGACGACCGCTCTCGACTCCTTCCTGCTCGAAGACTGCGGTCTGCGGCCCGGCTGGCTCATCGGCGGGCAGCCGCTCGATTTCGACCATCCCTCCGCGCTCGGCATGCCGGGCGGGCCCTTCGTCATCGAGGGCGATGAGTACGACACCGCCTTCTACGACAAGCGTGCGAAATTCTTTCACTACCTCCCGCGCACGCTCATCGTCACCTCGCTCGAATTCGACCATGCCGACATCTACGCCAACGTCGAAGAAATCGAGCGCGCGTTTCGCCTGCTCCTGCGCGAAGTGCCGCGCTCGGGACACGTCCTCCTCTGCACCGAGCACCCGCGCGCACTCGCGCTTCGCGCCAACGCTTTCTCCACCGTCCACACCTACGGTTTCGATCCCGCGGCCGACTGGCGCATCGAGCCGCTCGGCGCCACGCCCGCCGGCGAACGATTCCGCATTCACCGCGCCGGCGTCCTCTGGGGCGAATTCACCACCCAATTCTTCGGCCGCCACAACCTGCAAAACGCCACCGCCGCGCTCGCCGCCGCCTCACTCGAAGGTGCAAAGCCCGAAGCGCTCGCCCGCGCGCTCGCAAAATTCCGCGGCATCAAACGCCGCATGGAAATCTTCCTCGAAGCCGGCGGCGTCACCTTTGTCGACGACTTCGCCCACCACCCCACCGCCATCCGCGAAACCATCGCCGCCGCAAAATCGCGCTGGCCCGGCCAGAAGCTCACGGTCGTCTTCGAGCCCCGCTCAAACACCACCGCCACCAACCGCATGCAGCACGAACTCGGCGAGGCCTTCGACGGCGCGAACGAAGTCTGGATCGGCCCCATCTACCGCGCCGAAAAATACGCCGACGCCGAACGCCTAGACCGCGCGCGACTCGTCGCCGATATTTCACGCCGCGGCCCGCGCGCGAAGTTCGCGGAAGACATCGAGTCCATCGTGACCCATCTCCGCAAAGAAGCCAAGTCCGGCGACATCGTACTCGTCCTCAGCAACGGCGCCTTCGGCGGAATCTACGGCCAGATTCGTTCGTGTTTTGCAAACTAAGCCGACGCATCACCCGGTTGCCGAGCCGATCCTCTAACTCTTGCGAATCTTCGCCCAGCGCTCCGCCCAACGTTGCAGCGGCGCGAGGTCTTTCAGCAAGCGCCGTCCTTCCTGCGTGAGAGCGTAGCCGTCCTCCCCGCCCTCGACGATGCCCGCCTCGCGCAGTTCCGCCAGCCGTCCGTTCAGCACGCTG
>VFKU01000141.1 GCA_009885415.1 Rhodothermota bacterium | reverse complement strand
CCGACGCGCAGCGCACGTTCCGCGTGCCCGACGTGTTGCAATTGAGTTTTCAGGCCACCGGCGGCTTGCCCGCGGGCAGGTACTATGTGACCGTCAACACGCAGTGGGTGGACGACAACGGCGTCACGACCGACTCCGTCGCCAACGAGTCCGACTTCAACTTCGCGGTCAAGATCGGCACGCGCGAGCAGGATTGGTTCGCCGACGCCGTAAACATCGACACCTTCCGAAACGGCGGCGAGATTCTCGACCTGCCCTGGCGCGCGCCCGCGATCCTGGGCAACGACGCCGCGCTCGGCGGCAGCCGGGGCATGGCCTTCCTCCAGGGCGACAACGTCTACCGCACCAATGCCAACGCGACCCCGGGCAACCCGTTTACGAACACGCTTGCAGACTTCCTAACCAACAACACCACTAACGGAAACAACGAGCGCAATCTCGGCTTCACCATCGAAATACCCCCGCGCGATCCGGCGGCTCCGCCCATCAACGACGATCTCTGGCTGCACATCGCGTTCCGCAGCACGCGCCCCGACGGCGAGCGCTTTGTCGTCAACTACATCGAATTCAGCCAGGAACCCGACCACGAATGGGTCGAGCTCAGCAACAGTTCAAACGAGGCGATCGACCTCTCCGGCTGGCAACTCGCCGTCCAGAACCACCCCCTCAGCCTCGGCCCCATGACCATCCCCGCAGACACCGTCATCGCGCCCAAGGGAATGCTCCTCCTCGGCACGAACAAGTTCGACTATGCGCACAACGCAGATCAGTTCGGCAATCCGCTGATTGTGGAAAATGCTTTCGACGACCCCGCTGATCGCGACATCTACGACCGCGGCATAGGATTTTTCTCGAACGGAATTGGACTTGCCGCCGATGATGCTACCGGACCCAGCCCGGGCGGGGTTTTCCTCGGTATCACGGTGCCGCAAATCCTGTTTGCCCCGACCGATGTTCAGCAGGGGTCGAGTTTCCTTCGGACGGGCATCGCCGAGGACTACCTCGATTCCGACGGCAACGGCCTCGAGGATCATCTCGAAGCGCTGCAGAACCTTTTTGACGATAACTTTCCCTCGACTGTAGATCCGACATCGATCTTCCCTCTGCCTCAGTCCAATACCAAGCCGTGGGACCGCATCGTCGAGTTGATCGTTCCCGATCTCGTGCCGCAGCCCCCGGCGACGGACTTTAGCGCGGCCGACGTCGGCCGCCTCGTGCTCGGCGGCGGGATTTTCCCCAACCGGCCGGAGTTCGACGGCGTCGACAACGATGGCGACAACGCTGTCTTGAGTTTCGACAACATTGACAACGACGGCGACGGCGATATCGACGAGCTGGACGAGGGTTTCGACGAAGGCCGCGCCGCGCGCGAGGCGCGCCAGGAGGCCCTGACGCAGGCGCTCGTGGTGGTGCCCCCTGTGCCAGGTTCGTATCACCCGGAGATCGCCCCCTATATCACGAACTTTTTCGACTTCGATCCCGCGGTGGCCGGCACCGTTCCCGCTTATTGGGACGGAGGCGCCTTGGCCCCCAATCCCCCGCAGTGGAAGGAATTCCTCGAACGGCGGAATTTCCCCGGCGAGAACGTGATCGTGACTTTGTTCGAAGGCCCGGCCAGCAACAACCAGGTCGCCGATCGCGTGACGTACACCCAGCGCGACGTCGAGAACCGGCAGATTGACGACATGCTCGATGTTGGTGATTTCGATACCACGCCCACAACCCCCGGCGGCACTGGTCTCGGAGTACCCGTCCCGCTCGACGGCCGCTTCCTCTCCTTCTGGCCCGAGAACACGATGGGGGTGGATTTCGCGCGCTCGCTCGAACGCAAGCACCCCGACTACACCGGCGACCGCTTCGGCACGCAGAACCGCTTCCAGGCGACCGACGGCAACTACGACGACTGGAGCGACTCGGCGGGACGCTGGGAGCGGACTTACACGCTCGATCCCAACACGGGCGACCCGACCGACGTTGGCTTGTTGGATCGGCTCGCGAACCCAGAGTTTTCCCATGCCGTCGGCGGCACGCCGCTTCGGATGAACGTCGCGACACGCTACGCGCTTACCGACCGCCGTGAAGTGTTCGATCTCGCAGAATTTCCGAACCGCCCCCTCGTGTCGCCCGGCAGCGCGCTCCTCATGGCGCACACCAGCCGCACGAGTTCGTTCTCTACTTTAACGACCACGGAAAGCTTCCTGATCGATCGGGCCTCGCCCAACATTTCCATCGGCGGCGCTACGCGCAGCGATTTGACCTACGACTCCGCGCTGAT
>VFKU01000487.1 GCA_009885415.1 Rhodothermota bacterium | reverse complement strand
CGTGAAGTCCACATGGCCGGGGGTGTCGATGATGTTGATCCAGTGACCCTTCCATGAGCACGTGGTGGCGGCGGACGTGATGGTGATGCCGCGCTCGCGCTCCTGCTCCATGAAGTCCATGACCGCAGCACCGTCGTGCACTTCACCGATCTTGTGGCTGACGCCGGTGTAGAACAGGATGCGCTCGGACGTGGTGGTCTTGCCCGCGTCGATGTGGGCCATGATCCCGATGTTGCGGACCAGATCTAGAGAATACTTGCGTGCCACTGTTCGTCGTCCTTGTCTCTACTCGTTTGCCGGGGCCGTGTTGGATCCCGTCTTTCACTCAAAGACAGCACAAGCGCGCGGGCCATCAAGGTCTTCTGCTGACCAGACCCGCCGGATTCAGATTTTTCGACTGTCGGCGCCTTGGTGTCTCCGCGCCGCGGGTCTGAATCCTAACTGCGCTTGCCTATCTCAACTTTGTATCTCGATCCTCGACTTAAAAATTCAACCTGACTGCTAGAACTTGAAATGGGCGAAGGCCTTGTTGGCCTCGGCCATTTTGTGCGTGTCTTCGCGCTTCTTGATCGTGTTGCCCTGGCGGTTATAACAATCCACAATCTCGCCGGCCAGGCGCTCCTGCATCGTCTTCTCGCCGCGATTGCGAGAGAAATCGATGATCCAGCGGAACGCAATCGCCTGGCGCGTCGCCGGGGCGATTTCCACCGGCACCTGATACGTCGCGCCGCCGACTCGCCGCGACTTCACGTGCAGCAGCGGCTTGGCGTTGTCGATGGCCTTATCAAACACGTGCAGCGGATCTTCGCCCGCGGTGCGCTTCTTGATGATTTCCAGCGCGCCGTACACGATCGCTTCCGAGGTGCTCTTCTTGCCGTCGCTCATCACCGCGTTGACGAACTTCGCCACGGTTTGGCTGTTGTACACCGGATCCGGAAGCGTCTGCCGCTTCACTATTTCGCGCCGTCGTCCCATGTGCTAGTCCGTTTCTTTCCGCCGGTTACTTCGGCTTCTTGACGCCGTACTTGGATCGGCTCACCCAACGGCCCTTGTGAATTTCTTTACCGCCGTCGTTGCCGCGGCTCGCTAGGCCGCCAATGTCGCCCTGCGCATCGAGCACGCCGCGAATCATGTGGTACTTCACGCCCGGCAAATCCTTGACGCGGCCGCCGCGCACCATCACCTGCGAGTGTTCCTGCAAGTTGTGGCCGATGCCCGGAATGTAGACCGTCACTTCCATGCCGTTCTTCAGCCGGACGCGCGCCACTTTGCGCAAGGCCGAGTTCGGCTTCTTCGGGGTCATCGTATACACGCGCGTGCACGTCCCCGACGCTTGCGGGCAGGCCTTGAGCGCCGGCGACTTCGTCCGGTTCTCGCTCTTCTCGCGGGCCCCGCGCATCAGCTGGTTGATCGTCGGCACAGTGTTCCTCCAATACTACTTTAATAGCGCGAGGCAAAGCGCGCCCCCGCTGCATGGTTCACTATGGAATTTCAGCGCAAAACTTCCGGAGCGGGAGCCGCCCCGATTCCGCTTGGCTGAAAAGGCGAGAGTACCGCCAAAGCAACAGCGGCGAAGTGTAGCAAACGAAAATCCGGCCAGTCAAGCGATATCCCACACTCATTTTCGAGACGCGGCCCCGGACTGTGCCGATCGCCCTCGATATGAATTTGTAAATTGCGCGTAACTGTCTAGTATAAAAAGACTTATAGAGATTATATTCCGACCAAATCCCGACTCAGACGCCCTCGATCACAGTGAAGACGCCCTCGCCCGCCCCTTCCCGGGCCTTCTTGGCCTTCTGGTATTCGGGAGACGCGTACCACATTTTGGCCTGACCCGAGTTCGCAAATTCGAGGATCACGATGCGTGGATACGGCCGCGAACCCTCGAGGTCGGTCGCTGCACCGCCACGCACGATGTATTTCCCGCCGTGCTTTTGGACCGCCGCCGCGGCCAGCGCCTTGTACTCTTCATATTGCTCGGGCTTCGTAACATTCACTTGGACGATCACGTAAGCTGACATAGTACTATCTCCCTATAAATGATATAGATTGGATCCGAACGGCACGAGAGGTGAAGTATAGCCGACCGGAGCGTCATTCACAGCGGATCTCCAAAAGAATTTTCGCGCTCAGCCTTCCTGTAGCGCGCGGAAATGCGCGACGGCCGATTCGCCGAGCGCGCGCAGGTGATAGCCGCCTTCGAGGAGCGAGACAATCCGCCCTGCGGCGAGAGGCTTCACCATGCGTGTCATGCGCGCGTAGTCCTCGCTCTGCAAGTTCTGATTGCCGAGAGGATCGAGGATATGCGCATCGAAGCCGCAGGAGATCAACAGGAAATCCGGATCAAATAATTCGAGTTCCGGCACAACCCGATTCTCGATCGCTTCCAGCCACGCCTCGGCGGGCGTGCCGGCGGCCATCAGAATGTTCAGCGTCGTCTGGTG
>VFKU01000269.1 GCA_009885415.1 Rhodothermota bacterium | reverse complement strand
CGGCCGGTGTTGTACGGCTTCGACGAGATCGATGATCTCAACCTGGCGTATGCGATCACAGTGCATAAATCTCAGGGGAGCGAGTATCCGGCGGTGGTGATGCCGCTGGTCTCGCAACATTTCATGCTGCTCCAGCGCAACGTGTTGTATACGGGCGTGACGCGCGCGAAGAAGCTGGTGGTGCTCGTGGGCGATCCGAAGGCCCTGCGCCGCGCGTTGCACAACACCGAAGTGACGCGGCGGCACACGCGGCTGGCGGAGCGGTTGCGGAACGAACTTTGACGTAGAATCTCCGGATGGAGACGACACTCGTCTGGTTTCGGCAGGACCTGCGTCTGGCCGACAATCCTGGTTTGCATGCGGCGGCGCAGCGCGGGGCTGTGGTGCCGGTGTACGTGTGGAGTCCAGGCGAGGAAGCGCCGTGGGCGCCCGGCGGTGCGAGCCGGGTGTGGCTGCATGGGTCGCTGGAGGCGCTCGATGCTTCGCTGCGCGCGATGGGTTCGCGGCTGATCCTGCGTGAGGGGCCCGTGAAAGAGGCACTGTTCGCGGTTGCGCGTGAAGTCAAAGCGACGGCGGTGCATTGGAACCGGCAGTACGAGCCGCCGGCGATCGCGCGCGACAAAGGGCTCAAGGCCGCTTTGGTCACGCAGGGCCTGCGCGCGGAATCCTTCAAAGCGAATGCGCTCTTCGAACCATGGGAAGTGATGAGCAGCGAAGAGCGACCCTACCGCGTTTTCACTCCCTACTGGAACACGTGCAAGGGCCGCGGCGATCCGCCGGCGCCATTGCCGGCACCGGAGAAGTTGCCGCCACCGAAGGAATGGCCCGAGTCGATTGCGCTCGAGGCGCTCAAGCTCGGCCCGAAGGTTTCATGGGACACGGGGATTTGCGAGGCGTGGACGCCGGGTGAAACGGAAGCGCAGATCCGGCTTGACGGCTTCATCGCGCAGCACATGCGCGCGTACGAGGAGATGCGCGACATGCCTTCGCAGGAGACGACCTCGCTGCTCTCGCCGCACCTGCACTTCGGCGAAATCAGCCCGCGGACGATTTGGCGCGAGTGCCGCCGCCTGCCGGCCGGACGCGGCGAAGGGGCGACACCGTATCTGCGGCAAATTGTCTGGCGTGAGTTCGCGCACCACGTGCTCTACCACTTCCCACACACGGCCGAGGCGCCCATGCGCGCGGAGTTCGCAGATTTTCCCTGGGAGCGCGACGAGGCGAAGCTGCGCGCGTGGCAGTGCGGGCAGACCGGCTATCCGATCGTGGACGCGGGGATGCGACAGTTGTGGCAGA
Organism: Rhodothermota bacterium; assembly: GCA_009885415.1. Lineage (GTDB taxonomy): Bacteria > Hydrogenedentota > Hydrogenedentia > Hydrogenedentales > VFKU01. The sequence goes on along the minus strand of VFKU01000269.1, from coordinate 135 downwards.
CGGGGTGGATGCACAACCGGGTGCGGATGATCGCGGCGTCGTTCTTGGTGAAAGACCTGCACCAGCACTGGATCGAGGGGGCGCGATGGTTTTGGGACACGCTGGTCGACGCGGACCTGGCGAACAACTCGTTTG
>VFKU01000685.1 GCA_009885415.1 Rhodothermota bacterium | reverse complement strand
GTGCAGGCCGTCGCCGCCATGGCGCTGGATATGCTCACGGCGCTGGCCGCGCACCGCGCCGCCACGGGCAACACTTGGGCGGTGCGCGCGGCGAACCCTCGGCATTTCATCCTGCGCACCGCGTGGTTGTACGGCCCCGGCGGGAACAACTTCGTGGAGAAGATCCTCGGCGCGGCGAAGAAGAACCCTTCGTTGAAGGTAGTGTCGGACGAAATCGGATCGCCGACGCATACTTGGGACCTCGCGGAGGCGAGCCGATCGGTCGCCTCGACGCACGAGTACGGCGTCTACCACGCAGTGAACGCCGGGCAGTGCTCGCGCGATCGCTTCGCAGCGAAGATTCTTGAGCTCGCTGGGCTCTCGAATCCGATCACGCCGTGCCTGGCGGCCGAGTTTCCCTCGAAGGCTGCGCGGCCGGCGTATTCGGTGCTATCGACGGCGAGCCTGGAGGCGGCGTGTGGGTACCGGTTTCGGCCCTGGGAAGAGGCACTCGAGCATTATCTGAGTCGCCGTTAGAACCCGATGAATGTAGTCCCCGACAGCGTTGAGTCCGCCATTGCTGTTCGTGACTTCCGGTATTACTTGGGGTTTCGGTTTTTTCTGACGCTGGCCTTGCAGATGCAGGGCGTGGTGGTCGGGTGGCAGGTCTATGAGATCACGCAGTCGCCGCTGAGTTTGGGGTTGGTGGGGCTGGCGGAGGCGGTGTCGTATATCGGGACCTCGCTCTTCGGCGGGCATGTGGCGGATATCGTCGAGCGGCGGCGGATTTTGCTGGTGTGTGCGGCGGTGTACACGGCGTGCAGCGTGGCAATGCTGGGCGTGACGATTTTTGTGCCGGCGACGTTTGCGCACGTTGCGGTGATTTTCTACGTCATCATTTTCTTGACCGGGATCGCGCGCGGCTTCATCGCGCCGGCGATTTACGGGATTTTTGCGCAGGTGGTGCCTCGGCGGCTGTACCTCAACGCGGGGGTGTGGAGCGCGAATTTCTGGTACGGGGCGGCGGTGGCGGGGCCGGCGCTGGGCGGGCTGATTTACGGATATTTTGGAGTCGAGGCGGCGTACTGGACGCTGATCGCGTTCATGTTCTGCTCGATCTTCGCGATGTGGCGGATTCCGGCTTATCCGCTCGAACACCGCGTACAAGAGGAAAACATTTTTCAGTCGATCGCGAAGGGCATCGCGTTCGTGTTTTCGAGCCAGATTATTCTCGGGGCGCTGTC
>VFKU01000665.1 GCA_009885415.1 Rhodothermota bacterium | reverse complement strand
CTCTTGTCGCCCGGCTCGCCGAAGACGAGCAGATAATACATGTCCGGGTCGCGCGCTTCGGGCATGCTCTTGAGTTCATCGCGCAACACGACCTCGAGGCGGCGGATGGTGGAGACGGTCTCGAAGCCCGCCGCGCTCAGCGAGGCCTTGACCAGCGCGATCCCGGCGGCTTGTTGCGCTTCGGTCTGGCGCTTAAGCGGCAGGCCTTTGCGCGCCTGCGGCAGATAGGTCCAGATCGGGCGCTCGGGTGAATCAAGGGGAAGCTGCGCTTCGGCGTGCTGGCCTTTGTCGAGCGAGGCCAGCCAGGCCTGCGCCGCTTGCGTCACTTCCCGCCCGTTGGTATTGACCTGCGCTCCCGCCAAGGTGCATGCCGCCAAGATCAATGTCGCCGCAATCCATCCACGCATGGTATTTCCTCCCGAATCGGTCGCGGCCCATCATACCCCGCCCGAGCGGTCGAAGCGATCCGCCCGTTGCCGGCCGGAGGCCATCGGCGCTATACTATGCGCATGGAGATGGTGCTCACGCCCGAAGAGACCGCCGTCCAGCTCGGAATCGATGCCGAGGACGCCGTGCGGCTCTTCGAGTCGGGGCGCCTCTCGGGATTTCATCTCGGCGGCGAGTGGCGAATTACGCCGGCCGCATTGGGCAGGGATCTCGAGCGTTTCGATCGACAGATCGCGCCGCCCGCACCCATCACCCTCGGCCCGCGTTCGGCCACGGCCTTTCGCGTGCCGCCCGTGCTTCGGCCTGCGCCGCCCCGACTCCCCGAGCGCCGCGAGTTCACGCAAGTCTTCAGCATCCGAATTCTGGTCGAGAACGACTCCGACTACATCGGCGATTTCGCGATCTATCTTTCCACGGAAGGCTCGAACGATCGCTGGACGATCCAGCATGCGCGCGAGTGCGAGCGCGTGGACAGCGAGTTGCTCGTGCGCGACAGCGTCGTGTTTGACGAGACGGTCACGTTTTTTCTCGGCACCTTCCAAGGCGACCTCGGCGACCGGATATTTCTTTCCGTGCCGGAGCAGCCGGGCGTGGCCGAGGAGGCCGATCGCGTGTTTGTGTTGCAGGGTGACCTCACGCTGCGTATCACACTGACGAACCGCGGCCTGCTTGGACGCCGGCGCGGCGTGAAGATTAAGGAAATTCAGGCGCGTCAAGCGCCGGAATTTCCCGGCACATCCTCCGAAACGGAGTAATTTCCCCGGCGCTTAGGTCGTGCTTGCGCTTCAAGTGGTTCGTATATAAACTAATTTTTAGAACGCCAGCCCACCCCGAAGGAGGTCTCGCCATGTCCGATCTTGAAGTCACCCGTCAAGGCAGCATCGCCATTCTCACCGCGAATCGCCCCGAGGCGCGCAACGCGCTCAGCCTCGAAATGCGCGCGCGGCTCACCGATGTGTTGCACGATCTCGAGCAGGACGACTCGGTGCGTTGCCTTGTGCTGCGCGGCGCGGGCGACCATTTCATGGCCGGCGGCGACGTGAAGGGCATGGCGGACACCTTCAAGTCGACCCCGGAGCAAATCCGCAAGCAATACATGCTTCGCATTCACGATCTGCACCCGATCATGTTCGCGATGCGGCGCATGCCCAAGCCGATCATCGCGCAGGTGGCGGGCGCGGCGGCGGGGGCGGGCGTGAGCGTCGCGCTCTCGTGCGACCTTGTCGTCGCGGCCGATACCTCCTTCTTTTCGCTGGCCTACGCCAACATCGGCACGAGCCCGGACGGATCGGCGACCTTTCAGCTGCCGCGCACGCTCGGCATCAAGCGCGCGCTCGAGATGGCGCTGCTCGCCGATCGCATCGACGCGAAGAAGGCGCTCGACTGGGGCCTCGTGAATTTCGTCGTGCCCGCCGCGCAGCTCGAAGCCGAGACCATGAAGATCGCGACGCGCCTAGCGAACGGCCCGACCTTCGTCTACGGCCAGGCCAAGAAGCTGATGTATCAGTCGCTCCAGCGCGATTTCGAGGCCCAGCTCCAGGCCGAGGGCGAAGCTTTCGCCGCCTGCGCCGCGCGTGCCGATTTCCGCGAGGGCGTCATGGCTTTCGTCGAGAAACGGAAGCCGACGTTTACGGGGAAGTAGAGATTCGTCCGCAGATGACGCAGATGAACGCAGATAACCCGCCCATCACCAGGCGCGTCGTTAGCCCCATCCGGTTTCTCTTTGCCTACTTTCTCTTTTCCTAAAGAGAAAGTAGGTAAGTTAGAGTTTTTTGATCCGGATGTTCCGGAAGCTTGCTTTGGCGCCGTGGTCGGAGATGCAGATGAAGCCTTTGCGCAGGCGGAATTTCAGTTCTGGATTCTTGTCGAAATCGAGATCCTGGATCACGACGCCGTTCAGCGTGGCCTTGTAGAGGGGGCCGTTGAGGTAGATTTCGAGTTCATTCCACTCGCCCTCGGGCTTGTGCGCGGCCGATTTCGGCGGCACGACGTCATAGAGCGAGCCGGTGCTGTTTTTGTCCACCTTTTTGCCGTAGTCGCCCTGCATCTGAAACTCGAAGCCCATCCGCGAATCGCGGTTGGCGCGTGGCGCGCGGAAATACATCCCGTTGTTCGCTCCGGCGGCATACAACTTCCACTCGACCCGGAGGATGAAATTGTCGTAGCGATCACGCGATTGTAACTTCTTCCCGCCGGCCGCCGCCCAGGAG
>VFKU01000081.1 GCA_009885415.1 Rhodothermota bacterium | reverse complement strand
GCAGCATCGTGACGACCAGGTTCAGCCCCTGCCGGAACTTTCCGGCCCGGTTTCCGCCGAGCGAGATGTAGAGGTAGTCGCGCAGCCAGGAGGAGAGCGAGATGTGCCAGCGGCGCCAGAACTCGGTGATGTTGCGTGAGAGATAGGGCTGCCGGAAGTTGAGCATGAGCTCGATGCCGAAGAGCCGGCTGACGCCGCGGGCGATGTCCGTGTATCCGGAGAAGTCGGCGTAGATTTGCAGCGCGAAACAATACACGCCGAACCAAAGCTCGACGCCGTGGAGGTCTTTTGGGTTCTCGAAGATGCGGTTGACGTGTACGGCCACGCTGTCGGCGATGGCGATCTTCTTGACGAAGCCCCAGAGGATGAGTTGCACGCCGGAATAGACCATGTCGGGCGTGACGGTGCGAGGGCGTTCCAGTTGGGGCAAGAGCCGCGTGATGCGCTCGATCGGCCCGGCGACCAACTGTGGGAAGTAGGAGACATAGAGGGCGTAGTTCAGGAAGTTCCGGCAGGCGGGCGTCTCTCGGCGGTAGATGTCGATCGTGTAGCCCAGCGTCTGAAAGGTATAAAAGCTGATGCCGACGGGCAAAATGATGCGAAGCGTGGGGAGGTTGGCCTCGAGACCGGCCGAGACCAAGAGGGCGCTGGCCGACTCGATAAAAAAGTTCCAGTACTTGAAGAAGCCGAGGATCGTGAGATTAATGATGACGCTGAACACGAGCAGTTGCCAGCGGCGGCGCTGCGTGGGGCTGAGGTCCATGGCGCGGCCGATCGAATAATCCATCGCGGTGGAGAGCAGGAGAAGTCCGAGAAAGCGCCAGTCCCATGCGCCGTAGAAGACATAGCTGGCGGCGAGCAAGAGAATGTTTTGCCCGCGAAAGGAAAGAAGATAATAGAGGGGCAGGACGATCGCCAGAAACCCGGCGAAGACCCACGAATTGAAGAGCATCGTACCCGCGACTCCGGAAAAAATTAAGGGGCGGACTATACCATGCACGCGTCACGGGCGACAATGGGCTGCAGCGCCGCGCGCAATCATGGAGTGAATGCAACAGATGGTCGCAGTATATATAAGGGTCTCGCAGGGAGAGGTGCAGGAGGAGGCGAGGCCGCGAACGGTGTGTAGAGGTCTGCGCTAGTCGGCCTTGGCGATCCGCGAGACGTGGGTTTTGCGGACGAGGTATTTCCGGCCGGAGTATTCGACGGCGTAGAAGAGTTCTTCTTCCTTGATGGAGTCGGCGGGCTGGGTGGTGCCGGCTTTGTAGTGGATGGTGTATTTGACGCCATCGGCCGGGAGGTAATCTTGGGCGTGTTGGGGGTTGACGGCGAGCTTGATGTCGCCGTCAACCCGGGCGTATTCGCGGGCGTACTGTTGCACTTTTTTTACGTAGTCGCGCGTTTCTTTGAAGGGCGGGACGCCTTTGTGGTCCTGCACAGCGCTGGGCCCCGCGTTGTAGGCCGCGAGCGCGAGATCCATGCGGTTGCCGAAGGCCTCGATGAGTTTAGCGAGATACTGTGTGCCGCCGGCGATATTTTGCTCGGGATCGAAGGCGTTGCTCACGTTCATGTCCGCGGCCGTGCCGGGCATGAGCTGCATGAGCCCGCGCGCGCCAGACTTCGAGACCGCGTTCGGATCGAAGGCGCTCTCGGCGCGAATGAGACCCAGCACGAGATTCGGATCAAGACTATATCGTTTGGACCAATGGGTGACCATCGAGCGGAAATCTTTGGCGGAGAACCGGCCGGGGTTGAATCGGTATCGCCCGGTGACGACGACGGGATCGAAGACGATTTTCTTCTCCGCGTAGCCCGGCCGGGT